>NZ_AP025510.1:3000000-3226267 GCF_024347635.1 Vibrio tasmaniensis | reverse complement strand
GGTGCCCCACTCTATTTAAGTTATATGAAATGACCGTTAATTTTACCTGTTGATAAGTCAGATCACCAGCAATTGATCACAGATCCAGTGAATAAGATCCAAGTTATTCACAATAATTTTGTAAATAATCGGTGGATCCACACATCTTGCCCCTAATTTACTCACACAATGATCCACTTATGCCCGGATCCTTGCTAGTTATCCCCAAATCGAGAATGCGATCTGGTTATGGTTAATAACATCTGGTTATTTATTCTATTGAGCATTTTCCCAGTAACATCCAACCCTATAAATATAAGGAGTTACCAAATGAATAACTGGATTAAGGCTGCAATTGCGGCTATCGCACTCTCTGCTGCTACTGTTCAAGCCGCGACTGAAGTTAAAGTCGGCATGTCTGGTCGCTACTTCCCGTTTACGTTCGTTAAACAAGACCAACTACAAGGTTTTGAAGTGGATTTATGGGATGAGATCGGTAAGCGTAACGATTACAAGGTTGAATACGTAACGGCAAACTTCTCTGGTCTGTTTGGTCTTCTTGAAACGGGTCGTATCGATACCATTTCAAACCAAATTACAATGACGGATGCACGTAAAGCGAAATACCTATTCGCAGACCCATACGTAGTAGACGGTGCACAAATTACCGTTCGTAAAGGTAATTACAGCATTAAGGGTATCGAAGACCTTGATGGCAAGACGGTTGCGGTAAACCTAGGTTCAAACTTTGAACAACTGCTTCGCAGCTACGACAAAGATGGCAAAATCAATGTAAAAACCTACGATACAGGTATTGAGCATGATGTCGCTCTTGGTCGTGCAGATGCATTCGTAATGGATCGCCTATCAGCACTAGAGCTTATCAAGAAGACAGGGCTACCATTACAGCTAGCAGGTCAGCCATTCGAAACCATTGAAAACGCTTGGCCTTTCGTGAACAACGACAACGGTAAAAAACTGCAAGCAGAAGTAAACCAAGCATTAGCAGCAATGCGCGCAGATGGTACGCTAGAGAGCATCTCTCAAAAATGGTTCGGTGCGGACATTACTCAGAAGTAATTACTCACTTTCTCCATTCAAGGCCCACTGCTTTACACAGCGGTGGGCTTTTTGCTTTTGTGCACTGATTAAAAGCCTGATAGAACAGTATTTCCAAATAGAACAACACTTCCAATATAAATACGAGATAGATTATGGGATTTGACTTTAATTACATGCTAGAGCTGTTGCCAATACTACTGAAGTATTTAGGCACCACGATGGAGATGGCGACTTGGGGCTTGTTCTTTGCTCTGATCCTGTCTCTGATACTGGCGAATATTCGTGTATTCAAAATCCCAGTACTCGACCAACTGAGCCAGCTGTACATTAGCTTCTTCCGAGGCACACCACTGTTGGTACAGCTGTTCCTTCTATACTACGGCCTACCGCAGGTATTTCCGTGGATGGTTGGACTCGATGCGTTTGGCGCGGCCGTGATTGGTTTGACCCTGCACTTTGCCGCTTACATGGCTGAAAGTATTCGTGCCGCGATTATCGGTATTGATCGCAGCCAAATGGAAGCCAGCCTTTCGGTCGGTATGACAACCAGCCAAGCGATGCGCCGAGTGATCTTGCCGCAAGCAACTCGCGTGGCACTGCCTTCTTTAATGAACTATTTCATTGATATGATTAAGTCTACTTCACTTGCCTTCACCCTAGGTGTAGCCGAAATCATGGCCAAAGCTCAAATGGAAGCTTCTTCAAGTTTCCGCTTCTTCGAGGCTTTCTTAGCGGTAGCGCTGATTTACTGGGGCGTGGTGGTTATCCTCACTCGTATTCAAATCTGGGCCGAAGTGAAACTGAATAAGGCGTATGTACGATGATCAAATTACAAAATATCCACAAGCAGTTTGGTGACACCGAAGTATTGAAAGGGATCGACCTCGAAATCAAGCAAGGTGAGATAATTGTCATCATAGGTTCAAGTGGTACGGGTAAATCTACCCTGCTGCGTTGTGTGAATTTTCTAGAGCAAGCTGATCAAGGTACTATTTCGGTTGATGATATCAGGGTTGATGCTCAGAAACACACCAAAGCAGAGGTGCTTGCACTGCGTCGTAAGACTGGTTTTGTATTCCAAAACTATGCACTATTTGCTCACCAAACCGCGAGACAGAATATAGCTGAAGGTTTGATTACCGTTCGTGGTTGGAAAAAGAAGCAAGCCCATGAAAAAGCACAACAAATACTCGACGACATTGGCCTAGGAGAGAAAGCTGATAGCTACCCTGTCGCGCTCTCTGGTGGCCAGCAGCAACGGGTTGGTATTGGCCGTGCAATGGCTCTACAACCAGAGCTTTTATTGTTTGATGAGCCGACTTCAGCGCTCGATCCTGAGTGGGTTGGCGAAGTGCTTAACTTAATGAAAAAACTGGCAAATCAGCATCAAACCATGCTGGTGGTTACGCACGAAATGCAGTTCGCTAGAGAGGTCGCAGACCGAGTGATCTTCATGGCTGATGGTCACATTGTCGAACAGGGATCTCCACAGGATATTTTTGGTAATCCACAGGATCCTAAATTAAAGAAATTCTTAAATAAGGTCGGGATCGAATAAGGATCCTTGTGATTTTAGTTATTCTACGTATAATCCCCCGACCGGAATTTTAGTTAACCCAATCATTGACACTTTTTGTGACAGTGATTACAATTCCGCCTCTTTGTTGAGAGGCGTCGGTTTTCCTTTCTTATATAAAGAAGAGAAAAAATGCCCACGCCGGGTTTAACAAAAACCTAAAACTACTGATCAGTAAGGTAATTACAATGAAACGCACTTTTCAACCTACAGTTCTAAAGCGTAAGCGTACACACGGTTTCCGTGCTCGCATGGCTACTAAGAACGGTCGCGCAACAATCAATGCACGTCGTGCAAAAGGCCGTAAGCGTCTTTCTAAGTAATCTTTGATTATTTTGAATAAGCTAGCCTTCGGTCGGGAGTTACGCTTGTTAACTCCCGAACATTATCAGAATGTCTTCAAGCAAGCTCATCGAGCAGGCTCCCCTCATTTCACCATCATTGCCCGAAATAACTCTCTTTCAAATCCTCGCCTTGGATTAGCTGTTCCGAAAAAGCAGATTAAAACCGCCGTTGGTCGTAACCGATTCAAGCGTCTTACTCGTGAAAGCTTTCGTAACACTCAACACAAACTTCCTAACAAAGATTATGTTGTAATCGCTAAGAAGAGCGCGCAAGATTTAAGCAATGAAGAAATGTTCAAGCTACTCGACAAATTATGGCTTCGCCTGTCTCGCCCTTCGCGTGGATAGCGCTAATACCCATCTATTTATATAGATGGTTTATTAGTCCACTCATCGGCCCACGCTGCCGATTTACTCCAACCTGCTCTTTATATGCGATAGAAGCGTTGAAAGCTCACGGTTTTGTAAAAGGGTGTTGGTTATCAGGCAAACGTCTATTAAAATGCCATCCTTTGAACGAAGGGGGCTTTGACCCCGTTCCACCAGTCCAAAAACAAGACAGAGATAAATAACGATGGATTCTCAACGTAATATCCTGTTAATCGCATTGGCTTTGGTTTCTTTCCTACTGTTCCAACAATGGAACGTAGCTCAGAACCCAGCTCCACAAGCGGTTGAGCAGGCACAATCTGGCAGCACCCTACCAGCGCCATCTTATGCAGATGATCTAGACCCGGCTCCTGGCCAAGTTGCTTCTGCTAAAACTATCACAGTAACAACTGATGTTCTGACTCTGTCAATTGATACGGTTGGTGGTGATGTCGTTACAGCAAACCTAAACGATTACTCTGCTGAGTTCGATTCTGAAGATACTTTTGTTCTTCTTAAAAACGAGCCTGGTCACCAATTTATCGCTCAAAGCGGTCTAGTGGGCCCTCAAGGTATCGACCTAAGCAGCACAAACCGCCCTAGCTACACAATTTCAGCAGACAGCTTCACACTTGCTGATGGTCAGGATGAACTACGCATCCCGATGACTTACCAAGCGAACGGCCTTGAGTACACGAAAACATTCGTCCTTAAGCGTGGCAGCTACGCAGTGGATGTTGAATACGATGTAGTCAACAACTCTGGTAACAACGCGACATTCGGCATGTACGCTCACCTACGTCAGAACGTTATGGATGACGGCGGTAGCCTAACAATGCCAACTTACCGTGGTGGTGCTTACTCTACGGAAGATACGCGTTACAAAAAATACAGCTTCGACGACATGCAAGATCGCAACCTGTCTCTTAACCTAGCAAACGGTCAAGGTTGGGCAGCGATGATTCAGCACTACTTTGCAAGCGCTTGGATCCCACGCGACGAAGCAGGCAGCAACCTTTACACTCGTGTCATTGGTAACCTTGGCGACATCGGTGTTCGCATGCCGAACAAAACCATCGCAACTGGCGACGAAGCAAGCTTCAAGGCAACGCTTTGGGTTGGTCCTAAACTTCAAGACCAAATGGCTGCTGTTGCACCAAACCTAGACCTAGTAGTTGACTACGGTTGGTTATGGTTCATTGCTAAACCACTTCATACTCTGCTTTCGTTCATTCAAGGCATCGTTGTGAACTGGGGTCTGGCAATCATCTGTCTAACTTTCATCGTTCGTGGTGCTATGTACCCACTAACGAAAGCTCAGTACACGTCTATGGCGAAAATGCGTATGCTTCAGCCTAAGCTGACTGCAATGCGTGAGCGTATTGGCGACGACCGTCAACGCATGAGCCAAGAAATGATGGAGCTTTACAAGAAAGAAAAAGTAAACCCACTAGGTGGCTGTTTACCTATCCTTCTTCAAATGCCTATCTTCATTTCACTATACTGGGCACTAATGGAGTCTGTTGAACTGCGTCACTCACCGTTCTTCGGTTGGATTACTGACCTTTCAGCACAAGACCCATACTACATCTTGCCACTTCTGATGGGTGCTTCAATGTTCCTAATCCAGAAGATGAGCCCGACAACTGTAACGGATCCAATGCAGCAGAAGATCATGACCTTTATGCCGGTTATGTTCACATTCTTCTTCCTGTTCTTCCCTTCAGGTCTGGTTCTTTACTGGCTAGTATCGAACATCGTAACTCTGATTCAGCAAACGCTTATCTACCGCGCGCTGGAAAAGAAAGGCTTACATTCTAAGTAAGTTCGATAATAGAAAGAGATAAAGAAAGGCGACCAAAAGGTCGCCTTTTTGTTTTTAGCTGATTACAATTCAGCTAATTGATTAATAGTGAACGCCCCTTTTTGGCTTTCACATGCTAGCAGGCACACCTATGACTACAGATACGATTGTTGCTCAAGCGACCGCGCCAGGCCGTGGTGGCGTCGGTATTATCCGCGTTTCCGGCCCATTGGCGACTCAGGTTGCCCTAGAAGTAACAGGAAAAACACTCAAGCCTCGCTACGCGGAGTACCTACCGTTTAAATCTGACGATGGCATCGAACTCGACCAAGGCATCGCGCTTTACTTCCCTAACCCGCACTCGTTTACCGGCGAAGACGTATTAGAGTTGCAAGGCCACGGCGGCCCAGTGGTGATGGATATGCTAATCAAACGCATCCTAGCCATTTCAGGCGTACGTGCAGCGCGTCCAGGTGAGTTTTCAGAACGTGCCTTCTTGAACGATAAGATGGATTTAACTCAAGCCGAAGCGATTGCTGACTTAATTGATGCCAGCTCAGAAGAAGCAGCAAAATCGGCGCTTCAATCGCTACAAGGCGAATTCTCTAAACGCATTAATACGCTTGTAGATTCTCTTATTTACTTAAGAATCTACGTTGAAGCAGCGATCGATTTCCCAGAAGAAGAAATTGATTTTCTTGCTGACGGTAAAGTCAGTACTGACTTACAGGCTATCATCGATAACCTCGAAGCTGTGCGCCAAGAAGCGAATCAAGGTGCGATCATGCGTGAAGGCATGAAGGTCGTGATTGCAGGTCGCCCAAATGCCGGTAAATCGAGCCTATTGAATGCATTGTCAGGCAAAGAATCTGCCATTGTGACAGATATTGCCGGCACTACGCGTGATGTACTGCGTGAACATATCCATATTGACGGCATGCCACTGCATATTATTGATACCGCAGGTCTACGTGATGCCTCTGATGAAGTAGAAAAAATCGGTATTGAACGCGCTTGGGAAGAAATTGCTCAGGCAGACCGAGTTTTATTTATGGTTGATGGCACAACAACAGACGCAACAGACCCGAAAGATATCTGGCCAGATTTCGTTGATCGTCTACCAGACAACATCGGAATGACGGTAATTCGTAATAAAGCGGATCAAACCAGTGAAGAGTTAGGCATTTGTCATGTTAACGATCCAACCCTGATTCGCTTATCAGCAAAAACAGGCCAAGGTGTCGACGCTCTGCGTAGCCATCTCAAGGATTGCATGGGCTTTGCTGGTGGTCATGAAGGTGGCTTTATGGCGCGCCGCCGCCACTTGGATGCACTAGAACGCGCATCGGAACACCTTGATATTGGGCAACAGCAGCTTGAAGGCTACATGGCCGGAGAGATATTAGCAGAAGAGCTTCGTATCACCCAACAGCACCTCAATGAGATCACGGGTGAGTTCAGTTCAGACGATCTTTTAGGTCGCATCTTCTCTTCATTCTGTATTGGTAAATAACCTTAAAAGGCCGGCTCATGCTGGCTTTCTTCTTTAGTAAGGACAGCTTAATGATCCACATTATTACAGGCAGCACCTTAGGTGGTGCAGAGTACGTTGGCGATCACCTTAATGATCTTCTTGAAGAGCAAGGTCATGAAATAACCCTTCATAATCAGCCTAAATACGATGATATCCCTCAACAAGGCTTTTGGTTGTTGGTGACTTCAACTCATGGTGCTGGTGAATTTCCAGATAATATTAAGCCGTTTGTCGACGCATTGACCCAGCAATCTCCAGATTTAAGCCAGGTTCGCTTTGCTGTCGTGGCGCTTGGAGATTCGAGCTACGATACCTTCTGTTTGGCAGGTAAATCAGTCCACAGCCAACTGGAAGAACTCGGAGCTCACCCTATTTCAGCCTGTTTTACCATCGATATACTTGAAACTCCGGTGCCAGAAGACGCCGCTGAAGAGTGGTTTAACGATCATAGTGACCAGTTTTAACCCCTCTCTTCTCTCAAAAAGCGGCTTATGCCGCTTTTTTTGTCTCTGTACATCGCAATTGTGAATAACTTTTTTTCAAAAATATCTAAAATTCGCGATCTATTTTCAATTTCTGCTGTGGATAAGATCATACATATACGGTGATTAACCTATAGTTATCCAAATAACAAGTTTTCGGACAATTTCCTCCTGTGAATAAGTAGCCATTTTGATCCCAGCTAATCCTCATCATGATCAAAGTTAGATCACATCATTTGATCCAAAAAAGATCCATGATCTTGTTGATCATTTTTGACTTATCCACAGATACTCTCGATCCTAATAATAGATCTAATAAAAGATCTCTTTAAAGATCTTATCTATATTAATTAAAAATCGCTTTTTCGAAAAATCCCAAAAACGTTTTCTCAGGCTATGAAAACAGGTAGAATATCGCTCCTTTTTATCAATCTAGAAAACGTTTGAATACCTGAGGTCGGTTCATGCTTTATCACGAAAAATTTGACGTCATCGTTGTTGGTGGTGGCCATGCAGGAACGGAAGCCGCACTCGCATCTGCACGTACTGGTCAAAGTACGTTATTACTTACTCATAATATCGATACATTAGGACAAATGTCCTGTAACCCAGCCATTGGCGGGATCGGTAAGGGCCACTTGGTAAAAGAGGTCGATGCTATGGGTGGATTAATGGCGCAAGCTATTGATCATGCAGGTATTCAGTTCAGAACATTGAACGCATCAAAAGGCCCTGCAGTTCGTGCAACTCGTGCACAAGCTGACCGCGCACTTTACAAAGCCTTTGTTCGTAACGTTCTTGAAAACACGCCAAACCTGACTTTATTCCAACAGTCGGTTGATGACTTGATCGTTGAGCAGGATCAAGTGGTGGGTGTGGTAACGCAGATGGGCCTTAAGTTCCGCGCAAGCGCTGTGGTCTTGACTGTGGGGACATTCCTAGGCGGGAAGATCCATATTGGTATGGAAAGTTCTTCAGGCGGCCGTGCTGGCGATCCACCATCGATCGCACTGGCTGACCGTCTTCGTGATCTTCCATTCCGAGTTGATCGCCTGAAAACAGGCACACCTCCTCGTATCGATGCTCGTAGCGTTGATTTTTCTGAGCTTGAGGTTCAGCACGGTGATAACCCTACGCCTGTTTTCTCATTCATGGGGAACCGAGCTCAGCAGCCGCGTCAGATTCCATGTTACATCACGCACACTAACGAAAATACGCATGACGTTATTCGTGCCAATCTCGATCGCAGCCCGATGTACGCTGGTGTGATTGAAGGTATTGGCCCTCGTTACTGTCCGTCGATTGAAGACAAAGTGATGCGTTTTGCTGATAAAAACAGTCACCAAATTTTCATTGAGCCTGAAGGCCTAACGACGCACGAGTTATACCCGAATGGTATTTCAACCAGTTTGCCATTTGATGTTCAGGTAAAAATCGTTCACTCAATGAAAGGTTTTGAGAACGCACATATCGTCCGTCCTGGCTACGCGATTGAGTACGACTTCTTTGACCCTCGCGATCTTAAACTGACTTACGAGACCAAGTTTATTAAGGGGTTGTTCTTTGCGGGGCAAATCAATGGCACCACTGGCTACGAAGAAGCTGCAGCACAAGGCTTAATGGCCGGTTTGAATGCGAGTTTGTTTACGCAAGGCAAAGAGGGCTGGAGCCCACGCCGCGATCAAGCTTACATGGGTGTACTTATAGATGACTTGTCGACAATGGGTACCAAAGAACCGTACCGCATGTTTACATCTCGCGCGGAATACCGCTTGTTGCTTCGTGAAGACAACGCTGATATCCGTTTGACTGAAAAGTCACGTGAACTTGGCTTGGTCGACGATGCTCGTTGGACGCGATTCAACGAGAAGATGGAAAACATGGAGAAAGAGCGTCAACGTCTTAAAGAAACATGGATTAATCCAAAATCTGAAGATATTGATCAATTGAACCAGATCCTGAAAACACCAATGTCTCGTGAAGCGAGTGGTGAAGATCTTCTTCGTCGTCCTGAAATGACTTATTCACAGCTAACGTCGTTGGATCGTTTCGGTCCTGCACTGGAAGATCAACAAGCCTCAGAGCAAGTTGAGATCCAAGTTAAGTACGATGGCTATATCCAGCGCCAACAAGATGAAATTGAAAAATCACTGCGTCATGAAAACACCAAACTGCCGGCTGACATCGATTACAGCAAGGTAAAAGGGCTTTCTAACGAAGTGGTTCTAAAACTAACTACCGCTAAACCAGACTCAATTGGTATTGCATCGCGAATCTCAGGTATCACACCAGCTGCAATTTCAATTCTGTTGGTTTACTTGAAAAAACACGGCCTGTTGAAAAAAGGTGAGGAAGCATAATGAGCGCATTACGCGAAAAACTGGATCACCTGATTGGCCAGACTGAACTTGAAGTATCTGAAAAGCAACGCAGCCAATTGGTTGGCTACGTTGAGTTACTAAACAAGTGGAACAAAGCATACAATCTGACGTCAGTTCGTGATCCGCAAGAAATGATGGTGAAACATATCTTAGATAGCATCATTGTTAGCACTCACTTACAAGGCAAGCGTTTTATTGACGTTGGCACTGGCCCAGGTCTTCCTGGGATTCCGCTCTCAATCATGAATCCTGACTGCGAGTTTTACTTGCTAGACAGCTTGGGTAAGCGTATTCGTTTTATCAAGCAAGTGATTCATGAGCTGGGTATCGACAACGTGGTGCCGATTCAAAGTCGTGTTGAAGAATTTCAACCAGAAGAAAAGTTTGATGCCGTGCTCAGTCGCGCATTTGCATCAATGACAGACATGGTAGAGTGGTGTCATCATTTACCTAAAGAGCAATCCGGTGTATTTTTGGCTCTTAAGGGACAACATCCTAGAGACGAAATCGACCTGTTACCTGAATGGTGTTCAGTGACAGACATTAAAGCTTTGCAAGTGCCAGAGCTTGATGGAGAGCGTCATCTAGTTACTTTATCGCGTCAGGGATAATCAGCGAGGCCATAGTGGGTAAAATCGTAGCAATTGCCAACCAGAAGGGTGGCGTAGGAAAAACAACAACTTGCATTAACTTGGCAGCATCAATGGCGGCAACAAAGCGCAAGATATTGGTTGTTGACCTCGATCCTCAAGGTAATGCCACGATGGCGAGCGGTGTTGACAAGTATCAGGTTGAAGCAACTGCTTACGATTTGTTGGTTGAAGACACCCCATTTGATGAGGTAGTTTGCCGAAGTACATCTGGCAACTATGACCTTATCGCCGCAAATGGTGATGTTACAGCGGCAGAAATCAAATTGATGGAAGTGTTTGCTCGTGAAGTTCGCCTAAAGAACGCGTTGGCACCCATTCGTAGTAACTATGATTTCATCTTTATCGATTGCCCACCGTCATTAAATCTTCTTACAATTAATGCGATGGCTGCGGCCGATTCCGTATTGGTTCCTATGCAATGTGAATACTTTGCTCTGGAAGGTTTGACTGCGTTGATGGATACCATCAGCAAGCTCGCTGCGGTGGTCAACGAGAATCTGAAGATCGAAGGTCTTCTGCGTACTATGTACGATCCTCGTAACCGCTTATCGAACGAAGTATCTGATCAACTCAAAAAGCACTTCGGTAGCAAAGTCTATCGAACTGTGATCCCTAGAAATGTGCGTCTGGCAGAAGCGCCGAGTCATGGCAAGCCAGCAATGTACTACGACAAATATTCAGCTGGAGCTAAGGCATATCTTGCTCTTGCTGGCGAAATGTTGCGTCGTGAAGAAGTCCCAGTATCGGTCTAACCAAAGGAATTCGCTCAATGTCTAAGCGTGGTTTAGGAAAGGGGCTAGATGCATTGCTTGCAACTAGCTCATTGGCTCGTGAAAAACAGCAAGTCGCTTCTTACAGTCAGGCGTTGTCGGCTGATGGTGAGCTTATCGAATTGGCTGTTGGTTGCTTAAAGCCAGGTGTATATCAACCGCGTAAGGATATTGCGCCGGAAGCGCTAGAAGAGCTGGCAGCATCAATTCAATCTCAAGGCATTATTCAGCCAATTGTTGTACGCCCACTAGCGCACGACCAGTTTGAGATTATAGCTGGCGAACGTCGTTGGAGAGCGGCTCGTCAAGCTGGCCTTAAGCAAGTGCCATGTCTGATCAAAAGAGTTGAAGACAAAGCTGCGATTGCGATGGCATTGATCGAGAATATTCAGCGTGAAGACTTGAATGCTATCGAAGAAGCACAAGCGTTAGAGCGCTTACAGAACGAATTTGAGCTGACACATCAACAAGTCGCTGAAGTGATCGGTAAGTCGAGAGCAACAGTTAGTAACTTATTACGTCTAAATCAGCTCGAAAATGAAGTAAAAGGTTTAGTTTCCAATAAACATCTGGAAATGGGGCATGCTAGAGCATTGCTTGCGCTTGAAGGCGATACCCAGGTTGAGGCAGCAAACACTGCGGCAACCAAAAAAATGACCGTGCGTCAAACTGAGCAACTTGTTAAAAAGTGCTTAAAGCCAGACGTTGAATCAGAATCGAAGCCTGAAGACACTGAAGCTATCGAACTTTCACGAAGACTCACGGAAAAATTGCAAGCAAACGTTTCAGTTACTCGTTCTGTTAGTGGGAAGTCAAAAGTGACAATTACTCTTGATGAGCCTCACAAATTAGATCAACTTATTGCTAAATTAGAGTACTAAGTGAGATAATTGATTTAGGTCAATTATGTAATGAACAAGTGACCTTGTACAAAAGTTGTCGGTTTGTATACAAAAATGTAAATGATTGCTGCATTCTTATTGCAATCAATTTGGCTGAACGTATAATTTTCGCCAATTTCTCAGCACGCTTTTAAGCGAGTATCAAAGTAGGCTTAAAAGAGGAACGAATACATGGTAGCGGCGTTAGCAAGACCAGGACGAGTGCTTGCAAAGCAAATGTTATTGATCGAGCTTAGCGCGGTTATATTAGTGGCGATAGGGTTAGGTTTAGCTGTTAATCCTGATTGGGGTTTTGCTGCATTAATTGGTGGCGGTATTTTTGTCATCGCGAATGTGGTTTTTTGTGTGTGTGCTTTCCTATTTTGTGGAGCTCGCGCAACTAAGTTAGTTGCGGCGTCGTTCTATGCAGGTGAAGCGCTAAAAATCTTAATCACAGTTCTACTATTCTCTATCGTCTACATGTATATGCAGGTGGAATTAATTCCCCTCAAACTGACCTATTTACTGGTTCTAGGTATTAATATCTTTGCGCCAGTGCTTTTCATTAACAATAAAAAATAGGATGAGTTATGGCTGCGCCAACAGCATCCGGATACATTGAACACCATTTACAAAACCTTTCTTTAGCTAAGTTTGGTCTTGTAGAGGAGACAAGTTTCTGGAACGTACATATAGACAGTCTGTTTTTTTCTGTGCTGACAGGGGTGTTATTCCTTTGGGTTTTTCGCTCAGTCGCTAAGAAAGCAACAGTAGGTGTACCTGGTAAGCTTCAGTGTTTTGTTGAAATGGTAGTGGAATTCGTTGGCGACAACGTTAAAGAAACTTTCCATGGCCGCAACCCTCTGATTGCCCCACTAGCACTGACTATATTCTGCTGGATTATCATTATGAACTTGATGGACTTAGTGCCTATCGATTTCTTACCGTATCCTGCAGAGCATTGGCTAGGTATCCCTTACTTGAAAGTGGTTCCTACAGCTGATGTTAATATAACAATGGCAATGGCTTTAGGTGTTTTTGCTCTGATGATCTACTACAGCATCAAAGTGAAAGGTCTGGGCGGATTTGCTAAAGAATTGGCACTGCATCCATTTAATCACCCAATCATGATTCCATTTAACTTGGTACTTGAGGTAATTTCGTTACTCGCGAAGCCACTATCTCTAGGTATGCGTTTATTTGGTAATATGTTTGCGGGTGAGGTGGTGTTTATTCTTATCGCGGCAATGCTACCGTGGTATTTACAATGGGTAGGTGCACTACCTTGGGCTATCTTCCATATCTTGGTTATTTTGATTCAAGCGTTTGTTTTCATGATGTTGACAATCGTTTACTTATCAATGGCTCATGAAGATAGTGATCACTAAAAAATTTTTAAGCTTTATTCTAACTATTAATGTTAATCGGAGAACGTAAATGGAAACTGTACTAAGTTTTTCAGCAATCGCTGTTGCTATCATTGTTGGTCTTTGTGCCGTAGGTACTGCAATTGGTTTTGCTATTCTTGGTGGTAAATTCCTAGAAGGCGCTGCGCGTCAACCTGAAATGGCTCCAATGCTACAAGTTAAGATGTTCATCATCGCTGGTCTATTGGATGCTGTTCCAATGATCGGTATCGTAATCGCACTACTATTCACGTTTGCTAACCCATTTGTTGGTCAACTAGCAGGCTAATTAACTTCTAAATAGTTAATTAAATTTTTGTAGTTGATTCTTAACGAGGGGTAGCTGTTGTGAATATGAACGCAACTCTGCTAGGTCAAGCAATTGCTTTTTCACTGTTTGTTTGGTTCTGCATGAAATATGTATGGCCACCAATCATGCAAGCAATTGAAGAACGTCAGAAGAAAATTGCTGACGGTCTAGTAGCCGCTGAACGCGCTGCTAAAGACTTGAACCTGGCACAAGCCAACGCTTCTGAGCAAATGAAAGAAGCAAAGCGCACTGCAACTGAGGTTATTGATCAGGCAAACAAACGTAAAGCTCAAATTATTGATGAAGCACGCGAAGAGGCTCAGGCAGAACGCCAGAAGATCTTAGCGCAAGCTGAAGCAGAAATTGAAGCAGAACGTACACGTGCCCGTGATGACCTGCGCAAACAAGTCGCAACTCTGGCTATAGCTGGTGCTGAGAAAATCCTTGAACGTACAATCGATAAAGATGTACACGATGATCTTCTTAACAACATTACTGCAAAACTTTAAAGCAAGGGGCTGTATATGTCTGATTTGACTACAATCGCACGCCCCTATGCTAAAGCAGCGTTTGACTTTGCGGTAGATAAAGGTGAGCTAGACCAATGGGGTCAAATGCTTACTTTTGCTGCCGAAGTGGCACAAAATGATGATGTTCACAATTTATTAAGCGGTTCTATGACTGCTGAAAAATTAGCTGAAGTATTCATTGTAATTTGTGGCGAACAATTTGATGAATTCGGTCAGAACTTAATTAAAGTGATGGCAGAGAACGGCCGCTTGATGGCTTTTCCTGATGTTTGTAAAGAGTTCTTTATACTCAAAAAAGAGTATGAGAAAGAGATCGACGTTGAAGTAACTTCAGCGGTAGAACTTTCTGAAGAACAACGTGCAGAGATCAGCAGCAAATTGGAACAGCGCTTAGCGCGCAAAGTTCAGCTGAATTGCAGTATAGATGAGACTCTACTTAGTGGAGTTATTATTCGAGCCGGAGACCTAGTCATCGATAACTCAGCGCGCAGTCGTTTAGACCGCCTGAGCGATGCATTGCAGTCTTAATGGGGATTGGAGCATGCAACTTAATTCCACTGAAATTAGCGATCTAATTAAACAACGTATTGAATCTTTCGACGTTGTTAGTGAAGCTCGCAATGAAGGTACTATCGTTTCTGTAAGCGATGGCATCCTTAGCATCCACGGCCTAGCGGACGTGATGCAAGGTGAAATGATCGAACTACCGGGTGGCCGTTACGCGCTAGCACTAAACTTGAACCGTGATTCGGTTGGTGCTGTTGTAATGGGCCCGTATGCTGACCTACAGGAAGGCATGAAAGTTACAGGTACTGGTCGTATTCTTGAAGTACCAGTAGGTCCTGAAATGCTTGGTCGTGTTGTAAACACGCTAGGTGAGCCAATTGATGGTAAAGGTCCTATCGAAGCGAAACTAACTTCGCCTGTAGAAATTATCGCACCAGGTGTAATCGACCGTAAATCGGTAGATCAACCTGTTCAAACTGGTTACAAGTCAGTTGACTCAATGATCCCTATCGGTCGTGGTCAACGTGAGCTCGTAATCGGTGACCGTCAGACTGGTAAAACAGCAATGGCGATCGATGCGATTATTAACCAAAAAGATTCTGGTATTTTCTCTATCTACGTAGCTATCGGCCAAAAAGCGTCGACTATTGCTAACGTAGTTCGCAAACTAGAAGAGCACGGCGCATTAGCAAACACTGTTGTTGTTGTTGCATCTGCTTCTGAATCTGCAGCGCTGCAATACCTTGCACCGTATGCTGGTTGTGCGATGGGCGAATACTTCCGTGATCGCGGTGAAGATGCACTGATTGTTTATGATGATCTATCTAAGCAAGCTGTCGCTTACCGTCAAATCTCGCTACTACTTAAGCGTCCACCAGGTCGTGAAGCGTTCCCAGGTGATGTTTTCTACCTTCACTCTCGTCTACTAGAGCGTGCAGCTCGTGTAAGCGAAGCATACGTAGAAAAATTCACTAACGGCGAAGTGACAGGCAAGACTGGTTCTTTAACTGCTCTACCTATCATCGAAACGCAAGCTGGTGACGTATCTGCATTCGTACCAACGAACGTAATCTCGATTACTGATGGTCAGATCTTCCTACAAACTGAGCTATTCAACGCGGGCGTACGTCCAGCTGTTGACCCAGGTATCTCAGTTTCTCGTGTAGGTGGTTCGGCGCAGACTAAAATCATCAAGAAGCTATCTGGCGGTATCCGTACTGCTCTAGCTCAATACCGTGAACTTGCAGCATTTGCTCAGTTCTCTTCGGATCTTGATGAAGCGACTAAGAAGCAGCTAGACCACGGTCAAAAAGTTACAGAACTGATGAAGCAGAAGCAATACGCTCCTATGTCTGTATTTGACCAAGCTCTAGTAATCTTCGCTGCAGAGCGTGGATACCTTCAAGACGTTGAACTTTCTAAAGTTCTAGATTTTGAAGCTGCTTTACTGTCGTTTGCTCGTGGTCAATACGCTGATCTAGCAACACAGATCGACGCAACGGGTGCTTTCAACAAAGAAATCGAAGCTGAGCTGAAGAAGCTTGTTGACGATTTCAAGGCAACCCAGACCTGGTAATTGGTAGGTGGTCTTAGGGCCACCTCATACCATTAACGGAGAGTAACGATGGCCGGCGCAAAAGAGATACGTAATAAAATCGGTAGTGTTAAAAGCACACAGAAGATTACGAAAGCAATGGAAATGGTAGCAGCTTCAAAAATGCGTCGTTCTCAAGACGCAATGGAAGCTACTCGTCCATATGCAGAAACAATGCGTAAAGTGATCGGTCATTTGGCTAATGGTAGCCTCGAGTATAAGCATCCTTATCTTGAGGAACGAGAAGCCAAACGTGTTGGTTATATCATCGTTTCTACAGACCGTGGTCTTTGTGGTGGTTTGAACATTAACTTGTTCAAAAAAGCCATGAATGACATGAAAGATTGGTCTGAGAAAGGTGCTGATGTAGAGCTTGCAATTGTAGGCTCTAAAGCAACAGCATTTTTCAATAACAGCGGCGCGAAAGTAGCAGCTCAAGTTTCTGGTCTGGGCGATCGTCCAAGCCTTGAAGACTTGATTGGCTCTGTAAGCGTTATGCTGAAGAAATATGATGAAGGCGAACTAGATCGCCTGTTCGTAGTGTTCAACAAGTTTGAAAACACTATGGTTCAAGAACCAACGATCGATCAATTACTTCCTTTGCCTAAATCAGACAGCGAAGAAATGAAACGCAGTCATTCTTGGGACTACATTTATGAGCCCGAGCCAAAACCACTACTAGATGCACTACTGGTTCGCTATGTCGAATCTCAAGTGTACCAAGGTGTGGTTGAGAACCTTGCTTGTGAGCAAGCGGCTCGAATGATTGCAATGAAATCAGCAACAGATAATGCTGGTGACATTATTGATGACTTAGAACTTGTGTATAACAAAGCCCGTCAATCGGCGATTACACAAGAACTTTCTGAGATCGTTTCAGGCGCAGCTGCGGTTTAAGCTTAGGTAAAACTAAATAGTTAGAGGATTAACGATGGCTACAGGTAAGATCGTACAGATCATCGGTGCGGTAGTCGACGTAGAGTTCCCACAGGGCGAAGTACCTCGTGTATACGATGCTCTGAATGTTAATGAAGTGAAAGAGCGTCTAGTTCTTGAAGTTCAGCAACAACTTGGCGGTGGCGTAGTTCGCGCAATCGTAATGGGTAGCTCTGATGGTTTACGTCGTGGTTTGACAGTTGAAAATACTGGCGCTCCAATCTCAGTACCAGTAGGTACTAAGACATTGGGTCGTATCATGAATGTCCTAGGTGACGCGATTGATGAGTGTGGCGAGATTGGTGCTGAAGAGCATTACGCCATTCACCGTGAAGCTCCAAGCTACGAAGAGCAGTCTAACGAGACAGCTCTTCTAGAAACTGGTGTTAAAGTAATCGACTTGATTTGTCCATTCGCTAAGGGTGGTAAAATCGGTCTATTCGGTGGTGCTGGTGTAGGTAAGACCGTTAACATGATGGAACTTATCAACAACATCGCACTTCAACACTCAGGCCTATCTGTATTTGCAGGTGTAGGTGAGCGTACTCGTGAAGGTAACGATTTCTACTTTGAAATGCAGGAAGCAGGTGTTGTAAACATCGAAAAACCTGAAGAATCAAAAGTAGCGATGGTTTACGGTCAGATGAACGAGCCACCAGGTAACCGTCTACGTGTTGCACTGACTGGTCTAACAATGGCAGAACGCTTCCGTGACGAAGGTCGTGACGTTCTACTGTTCGTTGATAACATCTACCGTTACACACTAGCAGGTACTGAAGTATCAGCACTTCTAGGTCGTATGCCTTCTGCGGTAGGTTACCAACCTACACTAGCTGAAGAGATGGGTGTTCTACAAGAGCGTATCACGTCAACTAAAGCTGGTTCTATCACGTCTGTACAGGCGGTATACGTACCTGCGGATGACTTGACTGACCCGTCTCCAGCAACAACGTTCGCTCACTTGGATGCAACGGTTGTACTTAACCGTAACATCGCATCTATGGGTCTATACCCAGCGATCGACCCGCTAGATTCTACTTCACGTCAACTGGATCCATTGGTAGTTGGACAAGAACATTACGACATCGCTCGTGGCGTTCAGTCTACTCTTCAGCGCTATAAAGAGCTGAAAGATATCATTGCTATCCTAGGTATGGACGAGCTATCTGAAGAAGATAAGCAAGTCGTATCTCGTGCTCGTAAGATTGAGAAGTTCCTAACTCAGCCTTACCACGTAGCGGAAGTATTTACAGGTGACCCAGGCGTTTACGTACCTCTTAAAGAGACTCTACGTGGCTTCCAAGGTCTTCTATCTGGTGAATACGATGACATTCCAGAGCAAGCGTTCATGTACTGTGGTGCAATTGACGAAGCTATCGAGAATGCTAAGAAGCTATAAGGCTAACTAGGAGGCGATATGGCAGCAATAACCTTTCACCTAGACGTTGTAAGTGCCGAGAAACAAATTTTCTCTGGTCTTGTTGAGACGTTTCAGGTGACCGGTAGTGAGGGTGAGCTTGGTATTTTCCATGGTCACACTCCACTGCTGACCGCTATCAAGCCTGGTATGGTGCGTATTGTTAAGCAGCACGGTCACGAAGAAATTATTTATGTTTCTGGTGGCATGGTAGAAGTTCAGCCTGGTACAGCGACTGTACTGGCTGATACAGCTATCCGTGGTGAAGAACTAGACGCAGCAAAGGCGGAAGAAGCTAAGCGCAAAGCTGTGGAGAATATCCAAAATCAGCATGGCGACATAGACTTCGCACAAGCGGCCGGTGAACTGGCTAAAGCCATTGCTCAGTTACGAGTTATCGAACTGACAAAACAGCGTCGTTAATCTTTTATAAGATTAGTGACTCTGAGATAAAGGCGACCTAAGGGTCGCCTTTTTGCATTTTTGGATTCTCAAAAATGTTCCTTTTACATATCAATACCTGTTAAATGGTTATTGCGATTTAATTTTTTGGCCAAAAACGGTTACAATATCGGCTTAATAAAAAATAATGTTGGATAGGTTTACAATGAAGTTTAGCGCGGTAATTCTCGCAGCGGGCAAAGGCACTCGCATGTATTCAAACACACCAAAGGTTCTGCATACGCTTGCGGGTAAGCCGATGGTTAAACATGTTATTGATACCTGTAACGGCTTAGGCGCTCAAAACATCCATTTGGTCTACGGCCATGGTGGTGAGCAGATGAAATCTACGCTAGCGAGCGAGACGGTTAACTGGGCACTGCAAGCTGAACAGCTCGGTACTGGTCACGCGGTCGATCAGGCTTCTGCGCATTTCGCTGATGATGAAAAAGTACTTGTACTATACGGTGATGTTCCGCTTATCTCGCCAGAAACCATTGAAAACCTATTAGACGCTCAACCAAACGGTGGTATCGCACTGCTTACTGTCGTTCTAGATAACCCTATGGGTTACGGTCGTATCATTCGTCGCAACGGTCCTGTTGTGGCAATCGTTGAACAGAAAGATGCAACCGATGAGCAGAAGCTTATCAAAGAGATCAACACTGGCGTTATGGTCGCAACAGGTGGCGATCTTAAGCGTTGGTTATCAGGCTTGAGCAATGACAACGCACAAGGTGAATACTACCTGACTGACGTTATTGCAGCCGCTCATGATGAAGGTCGTGCCGTTGAAGCGGTTCACCCTGTCAACCCAATTGAAGTTGAAGGCGTGAACGATCGCTCTCAACTGGCTCGTCTAGAGCGTGCTTACCAAGCTGAGCAAGCAGACAAGCTATTAAAGCAAGGCGTAATGCTGCGCGACCCAAGCCGCTTTGACCTACGTGGTGAGCTTCAGTGTGGTATGGATGTTGAAATTGATACCAACGTAATCATTGAAGGCAGCGTAAGCATTGGTGATAACGTGGTTATCGGCACTGGTTGTGTACTGAAAGACTGTGAGATTGATGACAACACTATCGTTCGCCCATACAGCGTAATCGAAGGTGCGACAATTGGTGAAGACTGTACGGTTGGTCCTTTCACTCGCTTACGTCCTGGTGCTGACATGCGTAACAACTCGCACGTGGGTAACTTTGTAGAAGTGAAGAACACCCGTCTTGGTGAGGGCTCTAAAGCCAACCATCTAACGTATCTAGGCGATGCTGAAATTGGTCAGCGCGTAAATGTGGGTGCCGGTGCTATCACTTGTAACTACGATGGCGCTAACAAGTTTAAGACCATCATTGGCGATGACGTATTTGTTGGATCAGATAGCCAACTCATCGCACCTGTTACTATTGGTAACGGAGCAACTGTTGGTGCAGGCTCAACGGTGACTCGTGATGTTGCTGAGAACGAGCTTGTTATTAGTCGTGCGAAAGAACGTAAAATTGCTAACTGGCAGCGTCCGACTAAGAAAAAATAGTCTCGCAATAAATAATATGACTTCAATGAAAGCCAGTAGCACCGCTACTGGTTTTTTTAGGTGTATATAAATAGCAAAAGAGCGAGTTATCTCGCTCTTTTTTGTTTTCTTAAGCTAGAAGCTAGAAGCTAGAAGCTAGTCTTGGTTGTCTTCTGTTACTACGCGAGAGTTATCTGGTGCAACAAAGTGGTCAGACAGTTCTTTGTTCGAAACAATATAGCCAACCCACAATGCACCTAAACAAATCATTACCGCGATACCTGTTGCGCTTAGTGCTTGGCTTGCCATTGCTGCCACCAATGCACTTGCTAGGCCACTAATACTTATTTGCAGGCTGTTTTGTAAACCAGCCGCTGTCGCAGGGCTCTGTTTCGCACTTGATAGAGCACGGTTTACTACGATTGGGTAAAGTGCGCCATTCGCTACGGCAATTAGACAGAAAGGTGCTAGTAGAGGCCAGATTGATGTCAGTTCCCACTGTGATGCAATGAAAATCAATAATGCGGCAACGCTGAATAAACCAATAAGATTTCTTAGTACCACACCATCGCCATACTTCTTCACCGCTTGCTTACCGAAGTAACCACCAGCCATAAAGGCGATTGTCTGTGGAATGAAGCTAAGGCCTATATCTTTTGCTTCATAACCCAGCTGAGCCATGATTTCTGGCATACCCGTTAGGTAAGCAAAGAACGCTGCTGACGCTGAAGCAAACATCAATACATTGCCCATGTAAGGCTTTGAATGAAACAGTGCTTTGATATCAGTTTTGATCGATGTTTGTTTTACTTCTGGCGCTTCTTTTGGTTGAGCCATGGTCGTTGCGATCAACAATGCGCCCATTAGCGTCAATGTAATAAAGATACTGTGCCAACCAAAGCTGTCTGCTAGCAACACACCCAGTTGAGGTGCTAATGCTGGAGATAGCGCTACTAGAGGCATGATAGTCGCAAAAATCTGCTGGCTGCTGCTTTGAGAGTAACGCTTAATAACCATTGCTTGCCAAATTACCGCAGGCGCACACACACCGATCGCTTGAATGAAGCGCAGCGTTAGTAGGTGCCATACCTCGGTACTGAATGCTAAGCCGAATGAAGCTGCAGTAAAGATAACAAGACCAACCGCTAGCGTATTACGGTGACCATACTTGTCACTCGCCAGACCCCAAAGAAGCTGACCCATTGCCATACCACCAAGGAACACGGTTAGAGACAGTGCGATTTGTTCTGGCCCGGTTGCAAAATCGACTTCCATTGCCTTAAATGCAGGAAGGTACATATCGGTCGCAATAAAGCCAAGCATGGAAAGAACTGCAAGGTAGACCAATTGAAATTTAGAAATATTCATAAGATGCCATTAAGCTAAAGGTAGTGATGTTTTTATCATCAAAAAAATTGTTAGATACTCAGGAGTAAGAACCCCTGTTTATTTATGCTGACATTCTATTTTTCAGAGATGATAAAATAAAACGCTAAAATATGTAGTTATCAATCAAAAAATTTGAAGGCTTATGTTCTCTAAATCCTCGTTAGAAATGCTTGATACCGTTGCTCGCTTGGGCAGCTTCACTGCGGCTGCAGAGCAATTGCACAAAGTACCATCGGCGATCAGCTATGGGGTTAGGCAGGTAGAGCAAGAGCTTGATGTTCTACTTTTCAGACGCTTACCAAGAAAAGTAGAGCTGACGCCTGCTGGGGAGTTGTTTATTGAAGAGGCTCGTCAACTGCTGAGACAGATGGAAGAACTCAGTGCGCAAACTCGCCGAGCTGCGCGTGGTTGGAAGAAAACCTTACGTCTAACCCTTGATAACGTGGTTAAGCTCGACAAGATGAAGCCTATGATTGAAGAGTTTTATCAAACCTTTGAGTTCGCTGAGCTGCAGATCAACATGGAAGTGTTTAATGGTTCTTGGGAAGCCATTGCACAGGGCAGGGCCGATGTCGTGATTGGAGCCACTTCGGCGATTCCGGTTGGCGGTGACTTTGAAGTTAAGGATATGGGGCGGTTAGATTGGGCATTTGTGATGTCACCCAGTCACCCGTGTGTGCGAGAGCAAAACCTTAATGAAGCCTTTGTTAGTCAGTATCCCGCGATCTGTTTGGATGATACCTCTAGCGTACTGCCAAAGCGACACACAGGGCACTTTTCGAATCAAAGACGACTGTTGTTACCTAACTGGTATAGTGCGATTGAATGCCTCAAAAATGGCGTTGGTGTAGGTTACATGCCAAGGCACA
Organism: Vibrio tasmaniensis; assembly: GCF_024347635.1. Taxonomy (NCBI): domain Bacteria; kingdom Pseudomonadati; phylum Pseudomonadota; class Gammaproteobacteria; order Vibrionales; family Vibrionaceae; genus Vibrio; species Vibrio tasmaniensis. The sequence continues at coordinate 3,203,526 of NZ_AP025510.1, read as the reverse complement.
TTGCTGCGCCTATTATCGAGCAAGGCTTGCTGGTGGAGAAAATACTGCCAGAACCAAGCCCGCAGAGTCATTGCTGTTTGGTGTGGCGAAAAGACGATAACCATAAATTGATCGAATGGATGGTGAAGTATTTAGGATCGAGTGAGCAACTTCACCAAGATTGGTTGGATCATCGAAAGGCGATCTAATGATCTCTTTATAATATGATCATTTTCAAGCTTGAGCAGAATATTCACCAATAAAAAGAGCGAGTAAATACTCGCTCTTTTTGGTGCGATATCTTAACTCTTAAGACAAGAAGAACTTGTAGGAAGGGTTATCGGTTTCATCTTTGCATTGGTAGCCAAGTTCTTCTAAGTGTGTAGAGAACTGAGCCAAATCGTCATCACCAAGCTCAAAACCACAAAGCACACGACCGTAATCAGCACCATGGTTGCGATAGTTGAATAGGCTGATATTCCAGTGAGTCCCTAAGGTATCAAGGAATTTAATCAATGCACCTGGATACTCTGGAAACTCAAAGCTGTAAAGGCGCTCTTTCAGTGGTTTCGATGGTTTTCCGCCAATCATGTAACGAATATGCAGTTTTGCCATTTCATCATCAGAGAGATCGACAACCGGGTAGCCGCCCTCACGTAGGTCATTGATGATGTGTTCGAGCTCTTCTTGACCACCTTGCAGACGTACACCAACGAAGATATTTGCTAGGCTTTCGTCGTTGTGGCGGTAGTTAAACTCAGTCACTGCTCGACCACCAATAATGTTACAGAACTCTAGGAACGCACCTTGTCGCTCTGGAATCGTCACCGCAAGTAGACCTTCTCGCTTCTCACCCAGCTCACAACGTTCAGAGACATAACGCAGACCGTGGAAGTTGGTGTTCGCACCAGAAAGGACCGTTGCCAATTGCTTATCTTGCAGTTTGTTTTGTTCAGCAAACTTCTTCAAGCCAGCCAGAGCAAGCGCTCCTGAAGGCTCGGCAATTGCGCGAGTATCTTCAAAGATGTCCTTTACCGCAGAGCAGATTTCATCGCTAGAGACGGTAATATGGCCATCGATGTACTGCTGGCAAAGGCGGAATGTCTCTTCACCAATACGCTTAACCGCAACACCATCAGCAAACATGCTGACCTGATCCAGTACCACAGGTTCACCAGCGTCGAGTGCCGCTTTCAAGCAAGCCGAATCTTCTGGTTCTACCGCAATCACTTTAATTTCTGGCATCAGTTGTTTGATTAATACAGCAACACCAGCCGCTAAGCCACCGCCACCAACAGGCACAAAGATATAATCCATGTGGCCGTTTTGCTGAAGCATCTCCATACCCATGGTGCCTTGCCCAGCAATCACCAATGGGTGATCGAAAGGAGGAACAAAGGTGTAGCCATGTTCAGCCGAAAGGCGTTCCGCTTCCGCTTTCGCTTCATCAAAGTTGCTGCCGTGCAGAACCACGTTACCGCCAAAGCTACGTACTGCATCAACCTTGATGTCCGGTGTGGTTTTTGGCATCACGATCGTGGTCTGAATACCTAGCTTAGAGCCGGACAGCGCCATGCCTTGAGCGTGGTTACCCGCCGATGCCGCAATCACACCTGCGGCTTTTTGCTGTTCAGAAAGGCTTGATACCATGTTGTAGGCACCGCGCAGCTTGAACGAGTGTACCGGCTGGCGGTCTTCTCGCTTAAGCTGAACCTGATTGCCAATTCGAGCACTCAAGCGTGGCATATCCTGTAGAGGTGTCACAATCGCCGCTTCGTAAACCGGCGCTCTCAGGATCTGACGCAGATAATCTGCGCCACTTTGTTTTTGGGGACTGGAGGTGTCATCACTCATAGTTAGCCCTCAAGCTTAGACTTATCACGCACAGCGCCTTTGTCGGCACTGGTTGCCATGCTTGCGTAAGCTTTCAGTGCGAACGACACTTCACGTTGACGGTTTTCTGGTTTCCAGCCTAATGCATCTTGTTTTTCACGACGAGCTGCTAGTTCATCTTCAGCCACATCAAGCGTGATAGAACGGTTAGGGATATCGATAGTGATGATATCGCCTGTGTTCACTAGACCAATCACACCGCCACTTGCTGCTTCTGGAGAAGCGTGACCGATAGACAGACCTGATGTACCACCAGAGAAACGTCCGTCAGTCAGTAGAGCACAAGATTTACCTAGACCCATAGATTTTAGGTAAGTGGTTGGGTAAAGCATTTCTTGCATGCCCGGACCACCTTTTGGACCTTCGTAACGAATAACAACTACTTCGCCTGCTTTAACTTTACCGGCTAAGATACCTTCTACCGCTGTATCTTGGCTTTCAAATACGATTGCTGGACCTTGGAATTTAAGGTTTTCTTCATCAACACCCGCAGTCTTAACGATACAACCATCAACCGCGATGTTACCTGAAAGTACCGCTAGGCCGCCTTCTTGGCTGAATGCGTTTTCTTTGGTACGAATACAACCTTCTTTGCGGTCGTCATCAAGACGATCCCAACGGCAATCTTGTGAGAAGGCTTTAGTGGTACGAATGCCTGCAGGACCTGCACGGAAAAACTTAAGCACGGCTTCGTCTTCTGTCTGCATGATGTCGTATTGAGCGAGCTGCTCTTGCATGCTTAGGCCAAGTACAGTGCGAGTTTGGTTGTTCAGTAGACCTGCACGATCAAGCTCACCTAGGATAGCCATTACGCCACCAGCACGGTGAACGTCTTCCATGTGGTATTTTGGTGTTGAAGGAGCAACCTTACATAGGTGTGGAACGCGGCGAGACATCTCGTCGATATCACCCATATCAAAATCAATCTCACCTTCTTGAGCCGCCGCTAAAAGGTGAAGTACCGTGTTACTCGAACCACCCATCGCGATATCTAGCGCCATTGCATTATCAAATGCTGCGCGGTTAGCGATGTTGCGTGGTAGTGCTGATTCGTCATCTTGCTCGTAGTAACGCTTGGTTAGATCAACGATGCGCTTACCGGCATTGATGAATAGCTCTTCACGGTCTGCGTGCGTTGCTAGCATAGAACCGTTACCTGGCTGAGAGAGGCCAAGCGCTTCTGTCAGACAGTTCATTGAGTTCGCTGTGAACATGCCTGAACATGAACCACATGTCGGACATGCAGAACGCTCTACTTGCTCACTTTGCTCATCAGAAATGGTTGGATCGGCACCTTGGATCATTGCATCAACAAGGTCGAGCTTGATGATTTGATCTGAAAGCTTAGTTTTACCCGCTTCCATTGGACCGCCTGATACAAAGATCACTGGGATGTTTAGGCGCATTGCTGCCATCATCATTCCCGGAGTGATTTTGTCACAGTTAGAGATACACACCATCGCATCCGCACAGTGTGCATTAACCATGTATTCCACTGAATCCGCGATAAGCTCACGTGATGGTAGTGAGTACAGCATGCCGCCGTGACCCATTGCGATACCATCATCAACTGCTATGGTGTTGAATTCTTTAGCGATACCGCCTGCTTTCTCGATTTCACCCGCAACCAGTTGACCCATATCTTTAAGGTGAACGTGGCCTGGTACGAATTGAGTGAAAGAGTTTACAACCGCGATGATTGGCTTACCAAAGTCATCATCTTTAACGCCAGTTGCACGCCATAAAGCGCGCGCACCAGCCATGTTGCGTCCGTGGGTAGTCGTTGCTGAACGATAGATTGGCATTGCTTAAATCCTTATAAAATATTTGGCTGTTGCTTACTTAGTTGTTTGCGTTTGGCTTGCTGAAACGTGGTCTGCTGGATAAACGTAATCTAACCAGCCCCACTTATCTTCAGTGGTTCCATTGAATAGACCAAAGTAAGCCGCTTGAACTTTTTCAGTGATAGGGCCGCGTTTGCCTTCACCAACTGTAATTTTGTCTACGCTACGAACCGGAACGATCTCGGCCGCTGTGCCTGTCATGAACACTTCATCGGCAAGATATAGCGCTTCACGAGCAATGTTCTCTTCACGGATCTCATAACCCATGTCTTTTGCTAGTGTCATGATCGAATCACGAGTGATACCCGGCAGTATTGCGCTGGTTGCAGGTGGTGTTGATAGCACGCCATTGCGAATCACAAAGATGTTCTCGCCTGCACCTTCTGAAAGGTAACCATCGACGCTCAGTGCGATACCTTCATCGTAACCATGACGACGAGCTTCACCACCAACCAGTAGTGAAGATAGGTAGTTACCTCCGGCTTTTGCTGCGGTTGGGATCGTGTTTGGTGCTGCACGGTTCCAGCTAGAAATCATCGCATCAACGCCATTTTCTAGCGCTTCTTCGCCCAGATAAGAGCCCCAAGGGAAAGCAGCGATGATCAAATCCATCTCAGTGTTTTCTGGCGGGCAGACACCCAAACCAACGTTACCAACGAAACCTAGAGGGCGGATGTACGCTGACTCTAGCTTATTTTGACGTAGCGTTTCGCGAGTCGCTTCCATAATTTCTTCCTCAGTGTAAGGAATAGGGAAGCGGTAGATTTTTGCTGAATCTTTTAGGCGTCTGGCATGCTCTGGGTGACGGAAGATAACCGGCCCTTTTGGCGTGTTGTAACAACGAACACCTTCAAATACAGAAGTACCGTAGTGCATTGCGTGAGTCAGGACGTGAACGTTCGCCTCTGCCCAAGGAACCATTTCACCGTTAAACCAAATATAGTCTGCTGTTTTAGCTGTCATGTTTGCGGTTCCTTATGCGTTTATCTTTTGTTGTAAGTTATTGTTTGGCAGTTCATTACGGCTGATAGAGATAACGTCAACGGTACGTACATCCCACAGCTTTTCGATTTGATTAACCAAGAAAGAGATCGGACGGTCACTGTCGACAATGATCTCAACACTCGCGACTTTACTTTCTTGGTTTTGGGTCCCTGCCACTTGTTTAACGATGAAGCCACGGTGGCGGATAACACGAAGAACACGCTCTAGTAGTACAGGCTTATCATCGGCTTTGATGTCTAGTAAGTATCTTTTCATGTTATGTGTTCTCCAACATCTCACTGTTTGAAGCACCTGGCGGTACTAGTGGCCATACGTTTTCTTCTTCATCGATTATGACATGAAGTAGGTAAGCCGTTTTGCTCTCTAGCATTTCTTTCAATGCTGGTTCTACTTCTTCTTTACGCGTGATGGTTTTACCCGGGATATCGAACGCTTTCGCGAGCATGACGAAGTCTGGGTTGTCATCCAAGATAGTTTCACTATGGCGACCATCAAAGAACAGCGATTGCCATTGGCGAACCATACCTAAGCGAGAGTTATTCAGAAGCACCATTTTTACTGGGATTTGGCGACGTTTCAGTGTGCCAAGCTCTTGTACGTTCATCATGAACGAACCGTCACCAGAGATAAGTATAGATTGGTCATCAGGACGGCCAACCGATGCTCCCATAGCAGCTGGTAAGCCAAAGCCCATGGTGCCTAATCCAGCAGAGGTGATGAAGTTTTGTGGATCGCGTGGTTGAATATGCTGAGCTGCCCACATCTGATGTTGGCCAACATCGGTAGAAACCATAGAACTCGCAGGCATCATGTCAGATAGTTGCTTCAACAGCAGTGGAGCAAAGATCAGATCGCCTGGGTGGTCGTAACGCCATTTAAACGAAGTACGTAGCCCTTCAGAGTGGTGAACCCAAGATGAGATGTCTTGGCTTAGCTCCAGTTGAGGCATGATCTTGTTGATGTCACCACGAATTGGCGCATCGGCCAGACGTAGTTTGCTGAACTCAGCTGCATCGATATCGATATGGATAACTTTCGCGTGTGGTGCGAAGGTATCAAGCTTGCCGGTTACTCGGTCATCAAAACGAGCGCCAACAACAATCAACAGGTCACTTTCTTGAACCACTAGGTTAGCGGCTTTGGTGCCGTGCATACCCAGCATACCCAGGTAGTGTGGGTCGTCACGTTCAATGGTGCCTAAGCCTTTTAGTGTGCTTACTGCAGGCATTGGATTTAGACGTAAAAACTCACGAACTGCATCGGTTGCTTTCGCCAGTTGAACGCCACCACCTACGTATAGAACAGGACGAGTCGCTTGAGATAGGAAGTGTTGTGCTTGTTCAATCGCGTCAGTTGTCGCAACAGGAATGGCTGGTGGCGTAAATTCAGGAAGAATTTTAACTGGGGACTCTGCTAATTGAACATCTTTGGCGATGTCGACAATAACCGGGCCTGGACGACCTGATTTTGCAACGATAAATGCTTCAGCGAGTGTTGGAGCAAGATCTTCAATATCGGTAACGAGGTAGCTGTGTTTAGTACATGACAGAGACATACCAATCACATCCATTTCTTGGAATGCGTCGGTACCGATGTGGGAGCTCGCAACTTGCCCTGTGATGGCAACCAGTGGGATGGAATCCATAAAAGCATCAGCAAGGCCTGTGACTAGGTTTGTTGCACCTGGGCCTGAGGTTGCCATACAAACCGCCACGTCTTGCGTTGCTCGAGCCATACCGATAGCGGCCATTGCAGCGCCTTGCTCATGGCGGCATAGGATATGTTCAACCCCGCCGTCATAGAGTGCATCGTAGATTGGCATGATGGCACCGCCTGGGTAACCAAATACGGTCTCAATGCCTTGTTGCTTGAGTGCGGATACGACCAGTTCTGCGCCTTTCATCGTAATTCCTCCGTATTACCTTTATTTTGGTAATTGTTTCCATTGTCTCTGCACATCTTGTGCTCCCATTCTTCCTGTAAATCGGCAAAGCCGAAAATGTTTCAAAATATAAAATCGAATGTTTAAATTAGAAAAAACCCCCGGACTTTTCAGTGCGGGGGTTTTTTCTAATTCGTGGTTACTTTTTTCCCACTCGCCCCCGCGCAGTCTCAATAATGACTACGATAATCAGGTTAATCAGTGCGTAAATGCGAGCGTTAAATGTCATAAAAGTCGAGTTTTCTCGTTTATTGTCTTAAGTAAAAGTCTACATCTCTAGTGTTATCACACAAATCTGCTGCATGACAAGGAAAATGTCATTCTTTTTTCACATTAAAACACCATTCCACCACGCTATATAACAACCTTATCGCTTTGGTGAGCAATGAATATCCAGAGCGAATACTTTTAAATCAAAGACAAAGGAAAGTTATGGGACTCGCGATAATTCATAGCCGAGCTAGTGTGGGTGTAGAGGCACCAGAAGTGACCGTGGAAGTGCATATTAGCAACGGAATGCCCGGTTTTACGCTGGTGGGTCTACCTGAAACGACGGTCAAGGAATCTAAAGATCGAGTGAGAAGCGCGATCATCAATTCTCGCTTTGAATTTCCATCAAAAAGAATCACGGTCAACCTTGCCCCAGCAGATTTGCCCAAAGAGGGAGGTCGTTTCGACTTGCCTATAGCGCTTGGGATTTTGGTGGCATCTGACCAGCTTCCTACATCAAAAATAGCTCAGCATGAATTCATCGGTGAATTGGCGTTGTCAGGAGAGTTGCGTTCAGTAAAGGGCGTGCTGCCAGCGACATTAGTCGCCGACAGTGTCGAACGATGCTTAGTGGTTCCACACCATAATGGCGATCAGGCAGCCTTAGTCGGTAAGGGTGCGCATAAATCAGCACAAACCCTGCTAGAGGTGTGTGCTGACATGTGTGGGCAGGCTCAGCTTGGCTTGTATCGAACGGAACATCATCAGCCTGATGTTTCAGAGCTCCGCGATCTACAAGATATTATTGGCCAGCAGCAAGGTAAGCGAGCATTGGAGATTGCCGCGGCTGGTAACCATAACCTGCTTTTTCTCGGTCCGCCCGGAACTGGAAAAACCATGCTGGCTTCTCGACTGCGTGACCTTTTACCCGAAATGAGTGATGACGAGGCGATGGAAACCGCTTCGGTGGCTTCTTTAACGCAACAAGAAATAAATCAGTACAACTGGAAGCAACGACCTTTCCGTTCCCCACACCATTCGAGTTCGATGGCAGCATTGGTCGGTGGTGGCTCGATACCTCGCCCCGGTGAGATCTCTTTGGCGCATAATGGCTTATTGTTTCTTGATGAGATGCCAGAGTTTGAGCGTAAGGTACTTGATTCACTGCGAGAGCCGTTAGAGTCGGGTGAAATCATTATCTCCCGTGTCGCGGGTAAGACGCGTTTTCCTGCGCGCTTTCAATTAGTCGGTGCACTTAACCCAAGCCCAACAGGTTATTACGAAGGCAATCAAGCGCGAGCGAATCCGCAAATTATCCTGCGTTACCTGAATCGCTTATCTGGGCCGTTGCTGGATAGGTTCGATATGTCATTGGAGATCCCATTGCTTCCCAAAGGCATGCTTGCGGAAGGCGGTGACCGCGGTGAAACCACTCAAGTGGTTAAGCAAAGGGTTAAGCAGGCTCGTGAGTTGATGTTATCTCGAAACCATAAATCGAATGCACTGTTAGGTAGCCGAGAAATTGAAAAGTATTGCCCGTTGCGACGCGAGGATGCGGAATTTTTAGAAACAGCGCTGCATCGATTGGGCTTATCGATTCGTGCTTATCATCGCATTATTAAGGTAGCACGAACCATTGCAGACTTAGAGGGGAACGAGCAGATAGAAAAGAAGCACTTATCGGAAGCGCTTGGTTATCGAGCTATGGATCGATTGTTGAAACAACTCTCTGCGCAAGCTGTGTAGTCATATCAATCACAGTAAAGAGCTGGTCATTTATTTACAGTGATTGATGTAAAAACAAGAAAGCCTGCTTAGGTGCAGGCTTTCATTTGATATTTAAATGGTGTCGGTTGGGTTAGAACTTGTAGTTCAGGCCGACGGAGACGATGTATTGCGACTCATCGTAGAAGGTAATATTCGAATCGCTGACACCATAACCGGCTAGAGAAATAAACGACCAGTTTTCCCAATCCATGAATTGCTCATACTCATAGGCGGCAAACAGGTTGATATTGTCGTCACTGCGTTTCTTATTGTAGATTGGGTTGCTTGCGTCGTAAGAGCGTTGGTTGTAACCCGCTGTCAGAGCGTACTGGTGACGGCCTATGCCACCAAATAGACTCACTTCACCACCAAACTGTTCGTAAGACTCAGCGTTACCGTCGGCATCCCTTGATTGGTAAATCAATGATGGCGCTAACATCATGGTGCGATTGATTGGTTGACGGTACTGACCTTTCAGGTAGAAAGTATTGGCATCACGCTGTAGTTCTTCTCTAACTCGATCATCTTTTACATCTTTGGTGGCGTAGGCCATGTCTAACGAGAAAGCTGAGCCCGCAATGCTACTTAGTTTCAAACGAAAGGCATTGCCTGCTTCATCCGTTTTGGTGCGACCTGAAGTGGTGTTGTACGGATCGGCCCAAGTCTCACCAGACATGATAGTCGGCAAAAGTGAAGCGTCGATGGTCATGCCAGACTCTAGTTGGTATTTATAACCAACCTCAAGCACGACAGTACCGGTTGCTACGTCATCACGAGTAGTACCTGTGTATACCTGATGATTTAATTTATCGCCGAAGGTGTAAGCAATACTGCCCAAAGGTGCGACAAGAAATGAGCTCTCAGATGAGGCTTTCTGGTTAATGGACGAAATGGTGCTATCTGCATCGGTATTAAAGTTTGAGGTGGAAGAGGTAACCCCTGTATTAATCGATATTTCACCACTGAAACCTTGTTGGTCTGCAAGCTTGGCAAAAGCCGGGGAGGCTGCAATGCTCAGTGCCAAAAGCGTTATTTTCATTTTCATTCAAAGGCTCCTTGCCTACCAGTTCTTAGGACTGGATATAAATATCAGTAAAGCACAACGTTTTCAGGATGATTGTTTATCTATGAAAATTTTTGAACTAGTGCAAAAAAGGAAGCCGAAGCTTCCTTTTATCAATACGTTACTTCTTAATTAGGAAGTTAACGAGCTCGAAGTACTCATCAAGAGAGCTGATACCTTGAGCGTCTACTAGGTAGCGGTTGTTAACTACGACCGCAGGAACACCAGAAAGACCGCTGTCTTTGAATGCTTTGTCGAAGCGGCGAACCATAGAATCGACTGCAAAGCCGTTGTATGCCGCATCGAATTTCTTAGCATCAACGCCTTCGTCTAGGAATATTTGACGCAACTCTGCTTCATCGCGTGGTGGCTTGTTCATGGTGTGGATACGGTTAAACATCACTGGCACCATTTTATCTTCAACTTTCAGAGCAATCATGGTTGCGTAAGCTTTGCTCATTGGTAGACCCATGTTGCCACCCATGAATGAAACATGGTTCTTCTGTAGCTTAGCGTCTTTTGGTAGCTGTTGTTTTAGCTGCTGGATGATTGGCTCAAAGCTATTACAGTGTGGGCAGTAAAAAGAGAAGAACTCTGTCACCATTGGTTTTTTTGATGCTTCTAGATCGAGAACTTTGTAGTGTTCACCTTCGTTAAATTTCGCAGCGTGAGCTGAAAGGCTCAACATGATCAATGAGAAAAATGCGAATAGCTTTTTCATTTATCCAATCTCCATTATGTTTGAATTTTTATCTAGTTGTGTTGCGATTGTTGTTACCACTGAGGCATTAACGAAAGTGGTGGCTCTTGCAGGGTAGCAATTTGCTCTTTACAAGCAAGTACTTGTTGCTCCCAATATTTTGGATCATTAAACCATGGGAAGGCTAGAGGAAATGCAGGATCGTGCCATCGTTTTGCCAACCATGCCATGTAATGCACCATACGTAGACCGCGCAGTGGTTCGATTAGTTTCAGTTGCGCGGTATTAAAATCGCAAAATTCTTGATAGCTCTCTAGCAGAATGTCCAGTTGCATTAGCTTATCTTGACGCTCACCGTTAAGCAGCATCCATAAATCTTGTATCGCAGGGCCGTTTCGTGCGTCATCAAGATCGACGAACATTGGCCCGTCGCGCCATAATATATTACCTGGGTGGCAGTCACCATGCAGGCGGATATTATCAATGTTGCTTGGCCACTGGCTCTCTAGCTCTTTGATCAGAAGGTCAACGTCATTGAAGAAAGCGTTCTCTAGGTGGGTCGGGATAAACTGAGAGTTCTCTAGAATCTTACGTGGCTGATAAAGGTATTCATCTAAGCTGATGGTCGGGCGATGCTGGAATGTTCTTCCCGCGCTGGCTTTATGAATACGACCAAGAAAACGCCCAACGCCTTCCAATTGGTCTAGATTGTCGACTTCGTACTGTCTGCCGCCAACACTTTCAAAGAGGGCAAATAGGTAGCCTTGATATTCATGTAAGGTTGCGCCGTTGACTCGCATAGGTGGAGCGACTGGCATCTCTTGTTCGATTAGCTCTAACGCGAAGTCGTGCTCTTCTTGGATCTGTGCTTTGTTCCAGCGCTGCGGACGATAAAATTTAACGACGTAGCGTTTACGGTCTTCATCGGTGAATTGATACACTCGATTTTCGTAACTATTGAGAGCGAGAAGCCCGGATTCAGCACGAACTCCAATGCTCTCCAGTGCGTACCACATGAAGTCAGGAGTCAGGTTATCAAAGTTAAAGGCTTGCATCGTCATAGAATAAAAAAGGCTCATTACTGAGCCTTTTTCCATTTATTGGGTTGTTATACCAAGCAGGTAAGGTGACTGGTATCAGAGCTTCTTGATAAAGCGGCTTTCGACTTCCATCGTAAACTCTTCATTATCCGAGAGTATAAACTGAATTGTCGAAACTGGTGAGCTCAGTTTTTCTGGATCAACGCCTAAACTGATAGGAAGATTTAAAACCTCACCTGGCTCTACGGTAATGGTTTGTTTACCGTACCAGATCGATTCTGGAAGCCCACTCACATCAAGTTTGTACTCTTGCTCTTGCTGAGTTTTGTTGATGACTTTCAAGTTGTAAGTATTTTCGACAAGCCCTTGGCTATTGATTCTAAATAGTTGGTTTCTATCGCGCAGAACGCTTAAGCCTGCAGGATCAACACTCGCTATCTGTGCAAAGAACAAACCCAGCATGATGATCAGTATGGCACCATAACCTAGCAGCTTAGGACGCATCACCTTGGTTGTGTGACCATCGAGCCTGTGTTCGGTGGTGTAATTGATTAGGCCTTTCTCATAACCCATACGTTCCATGGTGTTGTCACAAGCATCAATACACGCGCCACAGTTAATACACTCGTATTGCAGACCATCACGAATATCGATACCCGTTGGGCACACTTGAACGCATAAATTACAGTCAATACAGTCGCCTAGGCCAAGCTCTTTTGGATCGGCTTTACGAGAGCGAGGGCCGCGGTTTTCACCACGTTCTGTGTCGTAACCCACGATGAAGGTATCTTTATCGAACATAGCTGATTGGAAGCGCGCGTAAGGACACATGTGCAGACAAACAATTGAACGCATCCAACCTGCATTGGCATAAGTACAGCCCGCAAAGAACAGTACCCAAAATACAGGCCAGAAAGTCGAGTTAAAGGTAAAGAAGCCAACCACCAACTCTTTGATAGGGATGAAGTAGCCAACAAAGGTTAAGCCCGTCGCAATAGCAATCGCCCACCATGCGATATGTTTGAGGGTTTTTCTGATCATTAAATTGGTAGTCAGTTTGCCCGAGTCTTGTTTTCTTCGTTTATTGGCTGCACCTTCCAGTTTCTCTTCGAACCAGATGTACATGAAGGTCCACACAGTTTGAGGACACAGGTAGCCACACCAGACTCGTCCTAAGAAGGTGGTTATGAAGAATAAGCCAAACGCAGCAATCATAAATAGGATAGCGAGTAGGGTCAGATCTTGTGGGTATAACGTGGTGCCAAAGAAATTGAACTGCTGGCTACCGATATCGAGCAAGATCGCTTGTCGTTCACCAAATGGAATCCATGGGATAAGCGCAAAAAGTAAAAGTAAGAACCAACCGCCGTAACGACGAAGTTGTTGGAATTTACCTTTGCTTTCTCGAACATAGATTCGGTTACTTGGGTTAAATCGATCTCCATTACCTTTATGCGTTTTTGGGTTAAAGGTTTTAGGAGTCACATCTTTGATATCGATTTTATCCTGACTCATGGACTATCCTTTTTGTGGCTTGTTTGCCCGGTTAACTCGGGCATGACGACATTACTTGAAAGTATGGTTTAGAGAACCTGTAGAAATTGAGCTTGGTGCATTTGTTGGTATCGCACTCACTCTTATTATTTTAGAAGATTCTTATAGATGGCGATTATAGCGACAATCTTGTTCTCATTTCTTTAACGCTATCAACCTTTAACAACAAAAGTCATAACAGTTGTGACGAAAAAATAGCGAACAGAAACAAAAAAGCGACCGAGTGGTCGCTTTTAAACATTGAAAGTTTTATCTATACGGCAATTGAGCTCTAAATAAATAGGCGACTAAAGAAGGCCACGCGCTTTTAGAATTGCGGTTTTGAAATCATCTTCTTGGTCTTTTTTAAGACCCGGGATCATTTCATCTTTTTCGCTATTACGCATTTTTAGATGGTAGATAAGAACATCATCAGTCAATTCTTCAAGCTTACCTTGGTAGCCCGCTTCTTTTGATAGCTTAATGATGAACTCTAACAGGTTAAGCTCTTGATCTTTCTGCCACTCAGGCTCCATTAGTTCAAGCAGTTCCTCAATGCGATGACACTTCATACTTTTTCTCCACAAATTTTATAATGATTTGTGGTTAAGGTATCAAATTGGGTAGGGAATACCAATGCGTAAACACATTTCAAAGCGGGATAGAGAAAGAAAAAGCGCAGTAAAAACTGCGCTTTTTGTTAAGCGGCTTTAATCACTTTTGCTGTAGTCGGTGCTAATAAAGCAGCCTTCTCAACGAGAGTCATTGTAGGAGCCAATTTCTTAGCCGTTGGAGCAGCAACAAAGCCACTACGACGACGCATCGCACTACGGTTGGTGTGCGAGAACCTGACAGCTGTTGGGCGCATTAATTTACCTAACGGTCAGGCATATCCATTGCCAATCTAATGGCCTGATTTATCATGAGATCCTCCTCAATTGCTTGAAGAGTCACTCGTCTGGCTTTCGCCAATCCGAAAAATAAATCAGGATAATGATATGCATGCATATCAAGGCTTAGATTATCACTATCTAAGTTATCGATCGACGCCTGAGTGATAATTAAACGATATTAGAGCTAAAATAGTGTGAGCAGTATATTTGAGTTTGAACCTCTTTCAGGCTTAAGATGATGCTTTAAAGGAGGTGCATATGTCGTTCTTAAAGAAAACGTTAGCAAGTTTTGGAATTGGATCTGCCAAGGTGGATTCTGTATTGCAACAGGAAGTGCTTTATCCAGGTAAGAAGGCGAGCATTATTGTACATGTCTACGGAGGCGCTCAGCCACAGGAGATCGATAACATTGATCTCAACTTGTGCTGTCGCTACGTCAAAGAAGTTACCGCGAACTCGCAAGGGCAAGAGGGCGGTCATAAACGCCGAATGCACCAGACGTACTCGCTGGCAAAGTGGAGCTTGCCGTATGCTTTTGTGATTCAGCCGGGTGAAACCCGTGACTTTGAATGTGAGTTTGATGTGCCGTTGAACACACCGGTCACTATTGGTGATTCAAAGGTGTGGCTGGAAACTGGGTTGGATATTGCGATGGCGATTGACCCATCGGATAAAGACATCTTAACGGTTCGTCCCGATCCGCTGCTCGATGGTATTTTTAACGAGCTTGAAGCTCAAGGCCTACGCATTCGTCAAGTGGAATGTGAAGCGGTCAAAGGCTTTGAACTGCCGTTTGTACAAGAGTTTGAGTTTGTGCCGACGACGGGCCCTTATCATGGCCGTTGGCGTGAATTGGAAGTGGTGGCTCATCGTGATGAAACAGAGCTGAAGCTGTGGTTCGAGATTGATAGAAATCGTAATGGTGCCAAAGGTATGTTGGCGAGCTTACTCGGCGTTGGTAAGCTCCAGCGTCAATTGAGTGTGCCACTGGATACCTCACCACAAGATGCTGGCAAGATGGTACTTGAATATCTAGATAACGCCTCTTAGTTCCTATAACCCTTTAATTAACTCTTTGGTTATTTAGTTTTGGATCTTTTAGCCTCATTACATATTTCAGGCGTCATTAATGTCATAAAAGGTGTCATAAAAATTTAAGCTTACACGTGTAAGCTTAATGTGCAATACTGGGGCAATCGAACATTTACTCTAGTAGGATACTCATGTCTGCATCATCAGCCAGCGAATACAGTGACATCGAAGAGCGCGCTAATGCGATAACCCATGGTTTGGGCGTCGTACTTGGCGTAGTGGGCCTGATCTTGCTGCTGATTCGTGCGTTTGATTATCAAGCCGACATGCTTACTGTTGCTAGTATGGCGGTGTATGGCAGCAGTATTATTCTGCTCTTTCTCGCTTCCACGTTGTACCACTCGATAACCACTGAGAAAACCAAGCGCTTACTCAAAACCCTTGACCACTGTGCGATTTATTTGTTGATTGCGGGCAGTTACACGCCGTTTCTCTTAGTGGGCTTAAGAACTCCATTAGCGATGGGCTTGATGGCGGTGATCTGGGGGATTGCGCTAGTGGGCATCATAATGAAGATAGCCTTCGTTTATCGATTCAAGCGTTTATCACTGTTCATTTACTTAGCGATGGGGTGGCTATCTTTGATTGTTGTTTATCAATTAGCGATGAATATCGATATAGGTGGTTTGGTGTTACTGGCAGTTGGCGGGGTGATTTACTCGCTGGGTGTAATTTTCTATGTGGCAAAACGCATCCCTTATAACCATGCCATCTGGCACCTGTTTGTATTGGCGGGCTGCGCTTGCCATTTCTTCGCTATCTATCTGTTTGTGACACCGGTTTAGTTTGATTGAACCGGTATGCCCCTAACGGGTAGAAACGTCAGTGATCTCCACGTCTATTTTATATTCAGGATACTTATCAACATCGATCGCTAAGTATTTACCTTCTGCCGAAGTTTGTGGTCGAAGGTAGGTATCAGCTAGGCGCTTAATGGATTGCCAAGTGTTGATACTGCCTTGATGCAGCAGTTCACCCGTTGGTGAGTAGACTGTGATATTTAGCGTAACTAGCACAACGGCTTCTGTGCTTTGGTTAGTGACTGAAATAGGTAAGATTAGCTGTTCATTCTCGTAGAGTCCTGCCCCAATCAAAACGTCCACACCTGATTTGGAAAGCTGCATGCTTGGCTTGGTGTCTCCTATTTTGATTGTGGTGCCGCGTGTGTTTTTGGCTACAGGAATACTCGTCAATGCCAACTCTGCATTCGATGATGCGTTACTCACATACTGCCAAGTAAAATCATCTTTGAGTAACACTTGCTTGCCATCAGGCAATGTGACCATTTGATCAGCAAAGGCAGAATTTACGAATACTGAGTTTGCTAGCAATGCGCCAGCGAGAAGTACGTATGATTTCATCTGTGTTTCCTTGATTTTGTGCTTGGTTAGCGTCGCCAAAAGGCTGGAAAAAATAGAACAATGAGCGTCAGTATCTCGAGTCGCCCCATTAGCATGCCTAAACTTAGCAACCATTTAGCGGCGTCTGGCAGTGGGGCAAAGTTCCCGGTTGGACCGATCACGCTACCCATTCCCGGGCCCACGTTGGCAACAGCTGTGATAGCGCCAGATATACTGGTTACAGGATCAAGTCCCATCGCGCTCAAGCCGCCTGCAATTAAGATAATCGTGATAAAGAACATCAAACCAAATGCGACGAGTGAACGCACAATATCGTCATTCACAGGTCGCTGATTGTAGCGTTGAACAAACACGCCCGATGGGTGAATTAGCTTCATCATTTGTTTGTGGAGCATGGTCATCGCGATCTGGAAACGGAAGATCTTAATACCGCCAGAGGTTGACCCCGAGCAAGCTCCTGCCATCATCAGGAAGGCAAATAATGTGCTTGGCAGTGCGCCCCATGCAGTGAAGTCTTCTAAGCCAAAACCGGTTGTGGTGACGACTGATACAATGTTGAACATCGAAACGCGCATCGCATCCATGACAGTGTAGCCATCTCTAACCACCAACCATGTCGATATTACGGCACTAGTGACCAAAAATAGATACGTGAACCCTCTCACCTGTGCATCTTTATAGAGGATTGAGAGTTTTCTGCCTCGCAGTGCGCTAACGAACAATAAGAACGGCAGACCGCCAAGGAACATGAATAGTGTTCCCACCCAGTGAGCACTGTTGGAGAAGTGGTTCATTGATCCATCTGATGTTGAGTAACCCCCCGTCGACAGTGTTGTGAACGCGTGATTGATTGCGTCAAAGATGCCCATGCCAGCAAACAAATAGCTAATGATGCACAAACCAGTCAGAACCAGATAAACCGCCACGATGTTCTTCGCGACGGTTTTTGCTCGTGGGCTGCTTTTATCTGACCAATCAGATGATTCGGTTTGGAACAGGCGCATACCACCGACGTTGAGCATTGGTAGAACGGCTACTGCCATCACGATAAAGCCGATGCCACCTAACCATTGCAAGATAGAACGCCATAACAGGATGCTTGGTGCCATGCTGTCTAAGCCGCTTAATACCGTTGAACCTGTTGTGGTGATGCCCGACATGGTCTCAAAGTAAGCGTCAGTGAAGCTGATATGGTTGATGAACACAAACGGCAATGCAGCGAAGGCACTGGCAATGGTCCACACCAGAGAGGTGATAAGGAACATATCCCGCACCCCTAATCGAAACTCAGCAGAGCGGCCTAAACTCAAGCAGATGAACGCCACAATGTGCGTGATCACTACCGATTTTCCGAACTCGAGAAAGCCACCGGTGCCAGTAAAGAAGGCAACCAATGTGGGGATGTACATGAAAAGGGCGAGTTTTGATAACACTAACCCTATCACTAATAATATCGGACGAAAGTTGACCATAGCTTAATAGACCATAGCTTTAATAGATTACAGCTTTGTGCCGGAGCGTTGTTCTCACAAAAAGAAAGTTGCGAGAACGATGCTTACGAGAACAAGGCTATAAGAAGAACGGGCTCGGTTGGAATAGAGACTCAACATCCGGTACGTATTTCTTGTCCACCAGGAACATCACTACGTGGTCATCTTGTTCGATCACGGTTCTATCGTGCGCGATAAGTACTTCTTCTCCGCGAACAATCGCACCAATGGTAGTGCCCGGTGGCAGTTTGATGTCGCCAATCGCTCGGCCAACAACCTTAGAGGTGGTTTCGTCACCGTGAGCAATGGCTTCAATCGCCTCTGCAGCGCCGCGACGTAGAGATGATACGTT
Organism: Vibrio tasmaniensis; assembly: GCF_024347635.1. Taxonomy (NCBI): domain Bacteria; kingdom Pseudomonadati; phylum Pseudomonadota; class Gammaproteobacteria; order Vibrionales; family Vibrionaceae; genus Vibrio; species Vibrio tasmaniensis. The sequence goes on along the minus strand of NZ_AP025510.1, from coordinate 3,185,362 downwards.
TACGATATCAGCACGACGAACGTGAGTAAGTAGCGCAGAAATGGTCGCTTGTTGTGGCGATATCGCAATATCAATCACGCCACCCTGAACAAGGTCGACGTAAGCACCACGCTGAATCAGCACCATTACTTTCTTGGCACCCATTCGCTTCGCCAGCATCGCTGACATGATGTTGGTTTCATCTTCATTGGTTAGGGCAATGAACACGTCCACCTGATCGATGTTCTCTTCGGTTAGCAGCTCTTGGTCGGCTGCATCGCCACAGAATACGATGGTGTTTTCTAATTCTTCAGACAGCTTCTCGGCGCGAGTGTAGCTGCGCTCGATAAGCTTGATGCTGTAGCTCTGCTCAAGGCGTTTCGCTAAGCTTGCACCAATGTTACCACCGCCAACAATCATGATGCGTCGGTACGGTTTCTCTAGGCGTTGCAACTCACTCATTACTGAGCGGATATGGTTACTCGCTGCCACAAAGAAAACCTCATCATCGGCTTCAATGATGGTAGTGCCTTGTGGGCGAATAGGACGACCTTGACGGAAGATAGCGGCAACACGAGTATCAATGTGCGGCATGTGCTCACGTAAAGCAGACAGTGCATTACCAACCAGTGGACCTCCGTAGTAGGCTTTTACCGCTACTAGGCTCACTTTTTGCTCAGCAAAGCTCACAACCTGCAATGCACCTGGATATTGAATCAGGCGCTCAATGTAACTGGTCACTAACTCTTCGGGTGCGATCAGATGATCGACTGGAATAGCTCCTGATTTGAATAGCGCTTCTTTCTCTTCCAGATATTCTGGAGAACGAATACGGGCAATTCGGTTTGGGGTATTAAACAGAGAGAAGGCAACCTGACATGCGGCCATGTTGGTTTCATCCATATTGGTTACGGCAACCAACATGTCGGCATCTTGCGCGCCCGCTTCACGTAGTGTGTTCGGGTGGCTGGCATAGCCGTTTACAACCCTAAGGTCGTATTTGTCTTGAAGTTCACGCAGTCGGTCGGCATTACGGTCGACGATCGTGATGTCATTGTTTTCACCCACTAGGTTTTCAGCAAGGGTACCGCCAACTTGTCCAGCACCTAGAATAATGATCTTCATAGCCTTTCTCTTATTTTTTGCCGTTGTAATTCTAGTGATCTCATTTCGCATTTGATAATGCACTAGAAAGAAACAGCGGCTAAGAAATTAATTCTTAGCCGCTGTTAATTGTTATGCCTGTTTTACTAGAACTGCGTAGTAGAAGCCATCCATATCTTCTTCACCAGGTAGTATTTGACGACCCGGTTTTTCGATATCAGACCCAACCAGCGTTGCGTTCTCGGTACGCTCTAAGAATGCTTTCACTTGCAGCACGTTTTCTTGCGGTGTGATAGAACATGTCGCATAAACCATGGTGCCGCCTTCTTTTAGCTGGCGCCACATTGCATCCAAGATCTCGCTTTGTAGCTCTGCTAGTGCATCGATATCAGAGGCACGGCGTAGCCACTTAATGTCAGGGTGACGGCGAATTACACCGGTCGCTGAACAAGGTGCATCAAGTAGGATGCGGTCGAACTGACTGCCCGTCCACCACTCTTCAGGGTAGCGAGCATCACCACAGATTACGTCGGCACGCAGTTGTAGGCGTTCAAGGTTATCGTAAACGCGGTCTAGGCGTTTAATATCACTGTCAATCGCAACCACTTCAGTGTCTTGAGTATGTTCAAGAATGTGTGCAGTTTTACCGCCAGGTGCTGCGCAGCAGTCTAGGATTAGCTCACCATCTTTTGGTGTTAGGTAATCAACAGAAAGTTGAGCTGCAGCATCTTGTACTGATACCCAGCCTCGGTCGAAACCAGGAAGCAAAGTAACATCACAAGGTGACGCTAATTTTATGGCATCAGCCGCTTCAGGGTGCAGTGTGTATTCAATGTTTTCGTTTTTAAGTAGTTCACCATACTCGTCACGAGTGTGGTGTTGGCGGTTTACGCGCAGCCACATTGGTGCCTTGCTGTTGTTTGCTTCAACCAATTGCTCCCACTGATCTGGGTAGCTTTCTTGAAGCATTTTTAGGATCCAGCTTGGATGGCTGTATTTGCCCGCATTGTGGCTAACGGCTTTCTCATCTAGCTCTTCTTGATCGCGCAGGTAGCTGCGAAGCACTGCGTTGATCAAACCACTCAGGCTTGGGCCGCGCAGTGTTTTGGTTGCTTCAACGGTTTCAGCAACGGCAGCATGCGAAGGAATGCGCATAAAGCTCAACTGGTAAATGCCTACTAAGATCAGGTGATGGAATACGCGCTTTTTACCTTTAAGCGAGTTTTCCATCAGTTCGTTAGCGATTGACTCTAAGCGAGGCAGGTAACGAAGTGCGCCGTAGCAAATCTCTTGCAGTAGAGCGTGGTCTCGCGGGCGGATCGTTTTTTGAGCCGCAGGGAGAGCGTGTGAAAGAGAGTGGCCTTTATCGACAACTTGGAATAGGACATTTGCAGCAGCAGCGCGAACATTCATGAGAGGGGTACCGAATATTTATTTGAATACATGAGGACATCTCTGCCCTCGTAAAGGTTTTCTAAACTGTGTTTTATAAGCTACACGTTTTTAAGTGCATATTGAGTAGCTTTAAAGCGGTTAAGAAAGTTGAGTACCAACTTCAAACCAGCTTGCACGTGAGTTCAAGATGTCTTGAACTGACATGGCTTTTTTACCTGGTACTTGTAGCTGTTCCAAAACCAGTACTTTGTCGCCAGTCGCAACATAGATACCTGTTTTATCTGCTTTGATGATTGAACCAGTTGGCGCAGACGTTGATTCTTGGTCAACACGTGTCTGCCAAACTTTAATGCTTTTTTCATCATTAGAGCTGCTATCAACAACCGCAAAGTGGCTCATTGGCCATGGATTGAAAGCGCGCACACAACGTTCGATGTGTTCTGCACTGTCATTCCAATTAATTTTAGCTTCGTCTTTGCTCAGCTTCTTCGCGTAGTTAGCAAGTTCGTCGTCTTGCTTTTCAGCAACGGCTTTACCAGAAGCGATGTCAGCTAAACATTCAACAAGAGCATCAGGGCCAAGGCCAGCTAACTTCTCGTACATTGACGCGCTAGTATCTGTCGCTTCGATTGGCAGCGTTGCGATGCTTAGCATATCACCGGTATCTAGGCCGATATCCATCTGCATGATCGTCACGCCTGTCTCTTTATCACCCGCCCAGATAGAGCGTTGAATCGGAGCAGCACCACGCCAGCGTGGCAGGATTGAACCATGCACGTTGATACAACCTAAGCGAGGTGTATCTAATACAGCTTGTGGTAACAGCATACCGTAAGCGACAACAACCATGATGTCAGCATTCAAATCTGTTAGCTCTTGTTTAGCTTCATCTGACTTGAAATTTTCTGGCTGGTAAACTGGAATGCCGTGCTCTAATGCAAGTTGCTTTACTGGTGGCGCAGACAGTTTTTTACCTCGACCGGCTGGGCGATCTGGGTTGGTGTAAACTGCAATAACTTCATGCTCCGAAGACAACAACGCCGCCAAATGACGGGCGGCGAAATCCGGAGTACCTGCGAAGACAATTCTTAAAGATTGACTCAAGGTAGACTTCCTTCTTAATTTAGTAATAGCAGCGGTTATTAACCTTGTTTCTCGTTGAAACGTTTAATCTTCGCTAGCTTATCTTGAATACGTTTGCGCTTTAGTGGCGATAGGTAATCAACAAACAACTTGCCTTCTAGGTGGTCAAGTTCGTGCTGAACACAGATAGCCAGAAGGTCGTCAGCGTCGAATGTGAATTCGTTGCCTTCACGATCTAATGCTTTAACCGTTACTTCTGCAGCGCGAGGTACTAGAGCTCGAGCGCCTGGTACAGATAGACAGCCTTCTTCGATACCATCTTCGCCACGTTTGTCGGTAATTTCAGGGTTGATCAGAACCATAGGCTCGTCACGTGTTTCTGAAATATCGATAACAACGATGCGCTGGTGGAAATCTACTTGCGTTGCAGCAAGGCCGATACCTTCTTCGTCGTACATGGTTTCAATCATGTCATCAACGAACTTTTGAATCTCTGGGGTAACTTCTTTTACCGGTTTCGCCACGGTACGTAGACGATCATCTGGTAATGTTAATACTTGTAATACAGACATATACACTCGAAATATTGAACTGTGCCGAAACAGCTTAAACCTTGTTGGCTCAATTCTAGACATTTTAGAGGTCAAATGACAGCATCCTGAAGGTAATTCTCTAATCAGATGTCATATATTCAGACCAAGGAACCTAGGTCATGCGTCATTTTTTCCCCGTTTTATCTCTTATTTGTGCCTCGCTTTCGTTCGCCACTATGGCTGAAAATAGTGAACAACCTTTAACCATTAAACAAGGAGCACCCGAAGCGTATGTGGTGGTTAAGGGGGATACCTTATGGGATATATCCGCTATGTATCTCGACAGCCCATGGCTGTGGCCAAGGTTGTGGCAGGTAAATCCTGAGATAGAAAACCCTCACCTTATTTACCCTGGAGATAAATTGTCTTTGGTTTGGATTAATGGCGAGCCTGTATTGAGCCTCAAACCCGTCATCAAGCTAAGCCCTAAGATTCGTGTCTCTGAGAAGAAAGCGGTGCCTACCGTGAATGAAGGGCTTGTTTTGCCATATCTACAATCTGATCGCTTGGTTGAGCAGCAAGATATCCAATCTGCTCAGCGAGTGTTGGGGACAAGTGATGGCAAACGTTTCTTATCGGGTGAAGACCGACTATTTATCTCGGGCAACCAGCAACATCAAAAATGGGGTATTTACCGTTCTGTCGAAACTTACCAACGACAGCAACCTCAAGCGAGTATGACTTCTTTGCGTTTAGTCGCCACGGCGCGCTTGAAAGAGGTGGATGCTGAGTTCAGTAGTTTACAGATAGAGACTCAACTGCAAGAGGTGTTACTTAATGACCTCGTGTTACCAGAACTTGGCGTTGGTCAGGTGAAGCTCTCAACTACGTTTTATCCTGCACCTAGTGCTGCGGGGCAGTTTGCTAATATCTTGGGTTCGTTGGATGGCAGCCAATACAGCGCAAAGAATCAGGTCGTGGTTATTAACAAAGGCTCGCAAGACAATCTTCGCCAAGGTTCCATGTTTACCCTCAGTGAAAGCGGCGCTGTGGTGTTTGGTAAGCAAGGTGAATACAGCTACAAAGAGTCTGCAGCGAGCGATAAGGTGCAGTTGCCAAGTACCTCACTCGGTAGTTTGATGGTCATTCGTCCTTATGAGTATTTTAGCTTGGCCTTGATCACTCAGAGCTCTAAGCCTGTTAGCAATGACATTCTGGCGGTATCGCCTTTGGACCTTGCTTTGACAGAAGAGGTTAAGGGCACCGAGTGAATGAGCAACAACTGAGCGCTTGGCTAACTCTAAGTTTTGTTCCGCAATTGGGTGGCAAGCGCCTTTCTCGTCTGCTGAGTATTGATTCCCCTTCGAATATTGCTGGTTACTCAAGTCAGCAACTGCAAGCGCTTGGTTTGTCTGCCAAGCAAATTGCCTATCTAAGAGAGCAGGCCCCAAGAGACATGGAGACTTGCCTAGAGTGGCAAGCAAGACAACCCAACCATCACATCATTACCCCGAATTGCTCGCATTATCCCAAACTGCTGAATGAGACCGCCTCTGCGCCAAGCGTGCTTTTCGTTAAAGGTCACGTTGAAAAACTGATTGAGCCTCAAATCGCGATGGTTGGTAGTCGTAACGCCAGTCTCGAAGGGCTGCAAACTGCGAAGTCCTTCGCCAAAGAGTTCGTCCAAAACGGTTTGATTGTCACCAGTGGCTTAGCGCTTGGTATCGATGGCTATGCTCATGATGGTGCTCTAGATAAAGGAGGGGAGACTTTTGCTGTGTTGGGTTCAGGTTTGGATTCCATTTACCCAGCGCGACACAGAAACTTAGCCGATAGGATCTGTGAAAATGGCGCATTGATTTCAGAGTTTCGCCCTAGTGCTAAACCTCGACCTGAACATTTCCCTCGCCGTAACCGTATTATAAGTGGGTTGTCGCTTGGAACTTTGGTGGTTGAGGCCGCTGAAAAGAGTGGCTCTTTGATTACAGCTCGCTATGCCATGGAGCAAGGCCGAGAGGTGTTTGCGTTACCAGGCTCTATTCATAGTCCAACCAGCCGTGGCGGCAATAGCTTAATTAAAGCTGGTGCATGTTTGGTGCAAAATGCTCAAGATGTTCTGATCGAAATAAAGAGTCTGTTAGACTGGTCTATAGATCAGCAGCCCAGTTTGTTCGAGCCTACGTCGAATGAGGGGGAAAATGAACAATTGCCATTTCCACAGCTGTTAGCTAACGTAGGATTAGAGGCGACACCCGTTGATATTTTGGCACAGAGAACCCATATACCTGTGCATGAGGTCATGATGCAGCTTTTAGAGCTTGAGCTCTCAGGGCATGTTGTTGCAGTTTCCGGTGGCTATATTCGAAAGGGGAGAGGCTAAGCTATGATGATGGACATACTGATGTACTTGTTTGAAACCTACATCCATAGCGATTCTGAATTGCAGGTGGATCAAGATGAGCTGGAAGATGAGCTTCTTCGAGCAGGGTTTCACCAAGATGATATTTATAAGGCCCTCCATTGGTTAGAAGATCTTGCGGCATTGCAAGATACCGAGAACCAAGCGGCGATTAGTGTGTGTTCCAATACCTCGATGCGTATTTATACCAGTCGAGAGATTTCACGCATTAATATGGAGTGTCGAGGTTTCTTACTGTTCCTTGAGCAGATCAACGTACTCACGACAGAGATTCGTGAAATGGTGATTGATCGTGTGATGGGGCTTGAGACAAACGAATTTGAATTGGATGATCTGAAATGGATTATCTTAATGGTGCTATTTAATGTGCCGGGTAATGAAAGTGCTTACACGCAAATGGAAGAGCTGTTGTACACCAAAGAGCAAGGTATCTTGCATTAATACAGGCTTGTCATGAGTAGTAAGATTGATAATCAGCTTTTTTCAGCACATGAACATGCATTAGAGCATGAACCATGTCCACAGTGCGGTGGAGAGCTTCAGCTTCGCCATGGTAAGCACGGCCCATTTTTAGGCTGTAAGCAGTATCCGAGCTGTGATTACATCAAGCCTCTGCATCAGAACGATGGTCACGTAGTGAAAGAGTTGGGTGTGCCGTGCCCTAAATGCCAAAACGAATTGGTATTAAGGCAAGGTCGCTTTGGGATGTTCATTGGTTGTAGCAGTTACCCAACGTGTAATCATATCGAATCTTTGGACCAACCAAAAGAACAACCTGAAGAGCAGCCACTTGTTGCTTGCCCTGAGTGTGGCAGAGGCCATTTGGTTGAGCGTAAATCTCGCTATGGCAAAACCTTCTATGCGTGTGATAACTACCCTAAGTGTAAGTTCGCAGTAAACCAACCACCTATTCTCGGTCGTTGTGAAGAGTGCCAGTTCCCGTTGTTACTTGAGAAGAAAACAGCCAGTGGAACCAAGAAACAATGTGCTGATCGCAAGTGTCACCACATTCAATCTCAATAACCTGCTGTTATAGACACAAAAACGGCGCTCAATGAGCGCCGTTTTTATATTAAATCCACAATGAAAGCTTACTTCAGTTGCTGTGCGAATTCATGCACAGCAGGGTAGGCTTGTTTGTCGAGAATGTCTGCCAGTGAGCATAACGCTCTTTGCAGCTCTGCGTTGTAGTCAGCGCTCACGTTAATGTGGCCCATCTTACGACCTGCACGCTTCTCTTTACCATACCAATGAACATGGCAACCACCTTGAGCAAGAATTGCTTCAGGTAGGGTATCTTCACCAAGGATGTTGATCATTGCGGTTGGACGAATCAGCTTAGTGCTGCCTAATGGCATCCCACATACGGCACGTAGATGGTTCTCAAACTGACAAGTTTCAGCGCCTTGTTGTGTCCAGTGGCCCGAGTTATGAACACGTGGTGCAATCTCATTCACCAGCAGCGAACCTTGAACATCAAAGAACTCTAGCGCGAGTACGCCAACGTAATCCAAACGCTCTGCAACTGCGATGAACATGGTTTTTGCTTGCTCTTGTAGTTCAATATCGTCAATGGCTGTAGATAAGCTCAACACGCCATCGGTGTGAACATTCTCAGCCAGTGGGTACACTTGAATCTCGCCATTGGTACCACGAGCACCAACCAGTGATACTTCGCGGTCAAATGGAACAAACTCTTCAGCCACAATGGCTTGGTTGTCTGTTGCGGCAATGCACTCAGCCATTTCTGTCCAAGTCGCGTCAACATTGTCTAATGTCTTTAAGCGCCATTGACCTTTGCCATCGTAGCCACCAAGTGTGCTCTTCAATACCATTGGTAAGCCAACGTGAGCGATCGCAGCGTCAAAGTCTTCGCGAGAGTTAATCACGTAGTACTTAGCATTTTTCACGCTTGCTTCGTCTAACAGCGCTTTTTCAAGGCGACGGTCACCACCGGCTTTGATTGCTTCTGTTGTCGGTAAGAATTTACCGCTGCGCTCGCATACCTCAAGAACATCGTGAGGGATATGCTCGAACTCGGCAGTAATCACATCCGCACGCTCAATCGCATTTTCTAAGCCGTTGCCCAGAATCGCTTGCGTTAATGGGTGAACAATATTTTTGCTGCCAACATCAAAAGCAGAAATTTCAATATTCAGCGGTGCCCCAGCTAGGGACATCATGCGAGCAAGTTGGCCCGCGCCTAACACAAGAACATGCATGGGAATTAGTCCTCTGCAGGGTTAGGATTAGCAAGAACCGTTTCTGTTTGCTCAGAGCGGAACGCTTCTACTTTTGCCATTACTTCTTCATTGTGTGTACCAATGATTTGAGCTGCTAGGATGCCTGCATTGGCAGCACCAGCTTCACCGATAGCCAAAGTACCTACCGCGATACCTTTTGGCATTTGTACGATAGAAAGCAGTGAGTCCATGCCCTTCAGTGCTTTAGACTGAACAGGAACACCTAAAACAGGTACGCTTGTGAAAGCTGCAGCCATGCCCGGAAGATGCGCAGCACCGCCAGCACCAGCAATAATTACTTTAATACCGCGCTCTTTCGCACTGGTTGCGTAGTCAGCAAGCAACTGAGGTGTGCGGTGAGCAGAAACCACTTTTGTTTCGTACGCCACGCCAAACTGATCCAACATTTCTGCAGCTAGCTTCATTGTTGGCCAATCAGATTTAGAACCCATGATAATACCGACAGTCATCTCAAACTCCTTCAGGTACGATTTAATTAGTGATTAGATATTTTGCGCGCATTATACGGGTAAAATTGCTCAAGGAAAACGTTTGCGTCAGTGTAAGTTGTTAATTGATACATTTTATAAACAAATAGCTTTAGTCACGGTGAATGATAATTTGTACACTTAGTGAGTTAGATAACTGAATTAATGAGGCAACCCGTGGATAACTTTCAACATACTTTGCAGGCATTACAACAAGGTGAAGTCATTGCTTACCCGACCGAAGGCGTTTTTGGGGTCGGTTGTGATCCTGATAATCCACAAGCCATCAAGAAATTGCTCGATTTAAAACAGCGACCGATGGACAAAGGGTTGATCCTAATTGCTGCGAGTTACGAGCAGTTGCTGCCCTATATTGACGAAAGCCAGTTGACGGAAGCGCAGTTAGCGACCGTAAAAGCAACATGGCCGGGCCCGGTCACTTGGATTATGCCAACCAGTAGTAAAGTAACTGATTGGGTCAGTGGCCAGTTTGATTCCATCGCGGTACGAGTGACGGATCACCCTTTGGTTCAAAGAATGTGTAATGAGTTCGGCAAGCCGTTAACCTCTACCAGTGCCAACCTGACTGGCGAGCCGCCTTGTATGACGACTGAAGAAGTTCAACAGCAGCTGGGTCAACATTTGGTGGCTATTCTCGAAGGTCAAACGGGTGGTCGTGAGAAGCCAAGCGAAATTAGAGATGCAAAAACGTCGAAAATATTAAGACAGGGTTAAACCCTGCAAAGGAAGAAAGATGTCAGCAATTGATAAAGAAGCAGTAAAACAGTTTTTACTGAGCCTACAAGATTCGATTTGCCAGCAGCTTGAGCAAGCTGATGGCACTGCACTGTTTGAAGAAGATGCATGGGAGCGTGAACCTGGCGAGCGCCTGGGTGGTGGTGGTCGAACTCGTGTGATGACCAACGGTGCGGTATTTGAGCAAGGTGGGGTTAACTTCTCTCACGTAGCGGGTAAGGCGATGCCTGCCTCAGCAACCGCTCACCGCCCTGAATTAGCCGGACGTAAGTTTGAGGCGATGGGGGTTTCATTAGTTATCCACCCTAAAAACCCATATATCCCAACCTCACACGCGAACGTTCGATTCTTCATCGCAGAAAAAGAAGGGGAAGACCCGATTTGGTGGTTTGGTGGTGGTTTTGACTTAACGCCATTTTATCCTTTCGATGAAGACTGCCAATCTTGGCATCAAACCGCTAAAGACCTGTGTGCGCCGTTTGGTGATGACGTTTATCAAGAACACAAGGAATGGTGTGATAAGTACTTCTATCTGCCTCACCGTGATGAAACACGTGGTGTTGGTGGTCTGTTCTTTGATGACTTAAATGAGTGGGGTTTCGATAAGAGCTTTGCTTATATGCAGGCTGTCGGTGAAGGTTTTGCAGCCGCTTATCTACCAATAGTTGAGCGTCGTAAAGCGACACCTTATGGTGAACGTGAGCGTGACTTCCAGCTTTATCGTCGTGGTCGCTATGTTGAGTTTAACTTAGTGTATGACCGAGGCACCTTATTTGGCCTGCAAAGTGGTGGTCGCACAGAGTCTATATTGATGTCGATGCCACCGTTGGCTCGTTGGGAATATCGCTATGAACCACAAGTGGGCTCACCAGAAGCTCTGCTTTATAGTGACTACCTAAAGCCTCGAGTTTGGTAGTTCTTCCTTCCTTATAGGGATAGTGATAGGGTCATCTATATAGAAGACCCTTTTTTATTTCTGTTAGGTAAGGATATGACACAGCAAGTAGATCGTTATGCCGTTTTCGGTAACCCTATTGGGCAAAGCAAATCGCCATTCATTCACACATTATTTGCTCGCCAAACCAGCCAACAACTTACCTATACAGCATTACAGCCAGAACATGGTGAATTTATCACTGCTGCGAAAGCCTTTTTCAGCGAAGGTGGTAGAGGATGTAATGTCACAGCACCTTTTAAAGAAGATGCGTATCAGTTCGCTAATCGCCTGACTGAAAGAGCTGAACTCGCAGGTGCCGTAAACACACTTAAGAAGCTCGATGATGGAGAGATCATTGGTGATAACACCGATGGTGAAGGTTTAGTTCAAGATCTTCTTCAACATCAAGTAGTCCTAGAAGGGGCTCGCGTTCTTCTACTTGGTGCTGGTGGTGCTGCTCGAGGAGTGATTCAACCTCTACTCGACCAAAAGCCACAACAGTTGGTAGTCGCTAATCGAACCAGTTCAAAGGCTCAACTTCTGGCTGAGATGTTTTCTTCACATGGAAACATCAAAGGAATGGGGTTAAGCGATGTTAATGAAGGGTTTGATGTCATCATTAACTCAACCTCGTCTGGTCTAAGTGGTCAACTTCCTGAAGTTTCTGAGATTATCTTCAATTCGAATAGCGCCGTTTATGACATGGTTTACGGATCGGGCACCACGGTATTCAATCAGTGGGCATTCGATAATGGTGTTCATACTGCTTATGATGGCTTGGGTATGTTAGTGGGGCAGGCAGCTGAGAGCTTTATGCTGTGGCGTGGTCTTCGCCCAGGAACAAAACAGATTTTAAGAGAACTACGCAAAAACCTAGAGATGTAACAAGGTATTTATAAAAAATGAATCAATCAATTCTATTTCCTGATATCCAAGATTGGGATGAAGAAAATCAATCAATCATCTTCCCAGCACAGCAGTCTGGCGCATTGATTGAGTGTGTTATGTCTATTGAAGAGCTGTCTCGATTGGCAGGTAAAGATATAGAAGAAGGCGATCAAGCTTTAGTTATCTTTTCAGAGTTACGTTTTGATATTGAAGAGCTAGCTGAAGAGTTAATAGAAGAAGAGGAGTATGACTCCTCTAATCGGATTCAGATCAAAGTGCTTTAGACTGGCAACACAGAATCTAAATAGTCGTTTTTATTCTGAACATAGTTGTCAGCTGACTTCTGTAAAAAGGCACGCTCTTTATCATTTAATGGGCGTGCTTGTTTTACTGGGCTTCCTACATATAGATAACCGCTTTCAAGTACCTTATTAGGCGGAACCAAGCTACCAGCACCAATCATCACATCTTCTTTAATAACCACGCCATCGAGCACGATAGCTCCCATACCAACAAGTACGCGATCTTCAATGGTGCAGCCGTGCAGCATTACTTTATGCCCGATAGTGACATCATTACCTATTAGTAGAGGATAACCCTCAGGGTTTTCTGCATTTTTATGGGTGACGTGCAAAACGCTACCGTCTTGGATATTCGTTCTATCTCCAATATGAATGTGGTTCACATCCCCTCGAGCTGCAACTAAAGACCACACACTAGAGTCGTCACCGATTTTGATATCACCAACCAGAACAGAACTTGTATCTATATAGACACCTTGTCCAATCTGAGGGGATATTCCTTTATAACTGCGTATTGAACTCATAAATCCTCCTTTATATAGGCACCTTAAGCCTTTAATTAAGAAGAATACTAGTGGAAATGGGGTGTTCTGAACAAAAAACGCTCGAACAATCAAAAAAGTAAGAAAAACTTCAAAAAGGGCTTGCCAGTGTGATCGAAATCTCTATAATGCGACCTCGTTGAAACGGGAAGGCTTCTTAGGAAACCAACACGAATCAGCAGGTCAAATTAGCCAAGCTAAGCGCTTGAAAAAAGTTTTGAAAATAGTGGTTGACACTAAAACTTAAATCGCTAAAATGGCCGTCCGATTTGAGCGAAGCTCAAAAAGGAAAAGCTCTTTAACAATTTAAACCTATCAATCTGTGTGGGCACTCGTTGATGAATATCAAAACGTTATTACTTAGGTAGTAACAGTTACTTCGGTAACAAAATTGATTTCAATGAACTGAGTGACCAATACGAATAACTTCGGTTATTTGGCACAGTCAATTCATTACCATTCTGTTGGAATGGTAATAGCTTTAGAATTACATGTTCATGTTTACATGAATATTAGTTTTGAAGTCAGTATTCGTTGAGTCACAAAATCTTAAATTGAAGAGTTTGATCATGGCTCAGATTGAACGCTGGCGGCAGGCCTAACACATGCAAGTCGAGCGGAAACGACACTAACAATCCTTCGGGTGCGTTAATGGGCGTCGAGCGGCGGACGGGTGAGTAATGCCTAGGAAATTGCCTTGATGTGGGGGATAACCATTGGAAACGATGGCTAATACCGCATAATGCCTACGGGCCAAAGAGGGGGACCTTCGGGCCTCTCGCGTCAAGATATGCCTAGGTGGGATTAGCTAGTTGGTGAGGTAATGGCTCACCAAGGCGACGATCCCTAGCTGGTCTGAGAGGATGATCAGCCACACTGGAACTGAGACACGGTCCAGACTCCTACGGGAGGCAGCAGTGGGGAATATTGCACAATGGGCGCAAGCCTGATGCAGCCATGCCGCGTGTATGAAGAAGGCCTTCGGGTTGTAAAGTACTTTCAGTTGTGAGGAAGGGTGTGTAGTTAATAGCTGCGCATCTTGACGTTAGCAACAGAAGAAGCACCGGCTAACTCCGTGCCAGCAGCCGCGGTAATACGGAGGGTGCGAGCGTTAATCGGAATTACTGGGCGTAAAGCGCATGCAGGTGGTTCATTAAGTCAGATGTGAAAGCCCGGGGCTCAACCTCGGAACTGCATTTGAAACTGGTGAACTAGAGTGCTGTAGAGGGGGGTAGAATTTCAGGTGTAGCGGTGAAATGCGTAGAGATCTGAAGGAATACCAGTGGCGAAGGCGGCCCCCTGGACAGACACTGACACTCAGATGCGAAAGCGTGGGGAGCAAACAGGATTAGATACCCTGGTAGTCCACGCCGTAAACGATGTCTACTTGGAGGTTGTGGCCTTGAGCCGTGGCTTTCGGAGCTAACGCGTTAAGTAGACCGCCTGGGGAGTACGGTCGCAAGATTAAAACTCAAATGAATTGACGGGGGCCCGCACAAGCGGTGGAGCATGTGGTTTAATTCGATGCAACGCGAAGAACCTTACCTACTCTTGACATCCAGAGAAGCCAGCGGAGACGCAGGTGTGCCTTCGGGAGCTCTGAGACAGGTGCTGCATGGCTGTCGTCAGCTCGTGTTGTGAAATGTTGGGTTAAGTCCCGCAACGAGCGCAACCCTTATCCTTGTTTGCCAGCGAGTAATGTCGGGAACTCCAGGGAGACTGCCGGTGATAAACCGGAGGAAGGTGGGGACGACGTCAAGTCATCATGGCCCTTACGAGTAGGGCTACACACGTGCTACAATGGCGCATACAGAGGGCAGCAAGCTAGCGATAGTGAGCGAATCCCAAAAAGTGCGTCGTAGTCCGGATTGGAGTCTGCAACTCGACTCCATGAAGTCGGAATCGCTAGTAATCGTGAATCAGAATGTCACGGTGAATACGTTCCCGGGCCTTGTACACACCGCCCGTCACACCATGGGAGTGGGCTGCAAAAGAAGTGGGTAGTTTAACCTTTCGGGGAGGACGCTCACCACTTTGTGGTTCATGACTGGGGTGAAGTCGTAACAAGGTAGCCCTAGGGGAACCTGGGGCTGGATCACCTCCTTATACGAAGATACCACGATGAGTGTCCACACAGATTGATTAGGTTTAGAAAAGCAAAGAGAAGAAGAACTCCCAAGGTTCTTCGAAGTTTGTTTCTACTTTTAAAGTGGAGATAAATTAGCAGTGTCCCGTTCGTCTAGAGGCCTAGGACACCGCCCTTTCACGGCGGTAACAGGGGTTCGACTCCCCTACGGGATACCATTGGGTCGTTAGCTCAGTTGGTAGAGCAGTTGACTTTTAATCAATTGGTCGCAGGTTCGAATCCTGCACGACCCACCATTTCCTCCCAAGGAAATAAAAATATGGGGCTATAGCTCAGCTGGGAGAGCGCCTGCCTTGCACGCAGGAGGTCTGCGGTTCGATCCCGCATAGCTCCACCATTCCTTCCATAAGGAATTAAAACTTTATGGGCGATTAGCTCAGTTGGGAGAGCACCTGCCTTACAAGCAGGGGGTCACTGGTTCGAGCCCGGTATCGCCCACCATCTTTAAGCATTCTCGTAAGAGAGTATTTAAAGATGGGTTTGAAAGTTTAATGCTTAAAACTCTTGCTCTTTAACAATTTGGAAAGCTGACTGATTAACTGACTTACGAGTCATATTAATCAAATTTAAAAGTTCTCAATGTTTATCTTTCATTAGATAAACACAACAAACACATTCAAGTGTCTTGTATTCGAATCAAACGTTAGTTTGATTCACAATTGAGTCCGGCAAACAGTCATTGAGAATTAACCCTTCTTAATGACAACCAAAAACCTTGGTTAGTTGCCATACACTAAGACCCTTTCGGGTTGTATGGTTAAGTGACTAAGCGTACACGGTGGATGCCTTGGCAGTCAGAGGCGATGAAAGACGTAATAACTTGCGATAAGCCCAGATTAGGTAGTAATAACCTTTTGAGTCTGGGATTTCTGAATGGGGAAACCCACGTGCATAAGCACGTATCCTGTTGTGAATACATAGCAACAGGAGGCAAACCGGGGGAACTGAAACATCTAAGTACCCCGAGGAAGAGAAATCAACCGAGATTCCGAAAGTAGCGGCGAGCGAAATTGGATTAGCCCTTAAGCTTTTAATGAGACAGATGAAGGCTCTGGAAAGTGCCGCAATAAAGGGTGATAGCCCCGTAATCGACATCTCATAATCAGTGAAAACGAGTAGGGCGGGACACGTGATATCCTGTCTGAATATGGGGGGACCATCCTCCAAGGCTAAATACTACTGACTGACCGATAGTGAACCAGTACCGTGAGGGAAAGGCGAAAAGAACCCCTGTGAGGGGAGTGAAATAGAACCTGAAACCGTGTACGTACAAGCAGTAGGAGCACCTTCGTGGTGTGACTGCGTACCTTTTGTATAATGGGTCAGCGACTTAATTTTAGTAGCAAGGTTAACCGTTTAGGGGAGCCGTAGGGAAACCGAGTCTTAACTGGGCGTACAGTTGCTAGGATTAGACCCGAAACCAGGTGATCTAGCCATGGGCAGGTTGAAGGTTGAGTAACATCAACTGGAGGACCGAACCGACTAATGTTGAAAAATTAGCGGATGACTTGTGGCTAGGGGTGAAAGGCCAATCAAACCTGGAGATAGCTGGTTCTCCCCGAAAGCTATTTAGGTAGCGCCTCGGACGAATACTACTGGGGGTAGAGCACTGTTAAGGCTAGGGGGTCATCCCGACTTACCAACCCTTTGCAAACTCCGAATACCAGTAAGTACTATCCGGGAGACACACGGCGGGTGCTAACGTCCGTCGTGGAGAGGGAAACAACCCAGACCGCCAGCTAAGGTCCCAAAGTATAGCTAAGTGGGAAACGATGTGGGAAGGCTCAGACAGCCAGGATGTTGGCTTAGAAGCAGCCATCATTTAAAGAAAGCGTAATAGCTCACTGGTCGAGTCGGCCTGCGCGGAAGATGTAACGGGGCTAAGCTATACACCGAAGCTGCGGCTACGTACCTTAGGGTATGTGGGGTAGGGGAGCGTTCTGTAAGCCGTTGAAGGTGGTCTGTAAGGGCTGCTGGAGGTATCAGAAGTGCGAATGCTGACATGAGTAACGATAAAGGGAGTGAAAAACTCCCTCGCCGGAAGACCAAGGGTTCCTGTCCAACGTTAATCGGGGCAGGGTAAGTCGACTCCTAAGGCGAGGCCGAAAGGCGTAGTCGATGGGAAACGGGTTAATATTCCCGTACTTCTTACAATTGCGATGGGGGGACGGAGAAGGCTAGGTGGGCCTGGCGACGGTTGTCCAGGTTCAAGTACGTAGGCGGAAAGTTTAGGTAAATCCGGACTTTCATTAACGCTGAGATACGATGTCGAGCTACTACGGTAGTGAAGTCATTGATGCCATGCTTCCAGGAAAAGCCTCTAAGCTTCAGATTGTAAGGAATCGTACCCCAAACCGACACAGGTGGTCGGGTAGAGAATACCAAGGCGCTTGAGAGAACTCGGGTGAAGGAACTAGGCAAAATGGTACCGTAACTTCGGGAGAAGGTACGCTCTTATCAGTGAAGTCCCTTGCGGATGGAGCAGACGAGAGTCGCAGATACCAGGTGGCTGCAACTGTTTATTAAAAACACAGCACTGTGCAAAATCGTAAGATGACGTATACGGTGTGACGCCTGCCCGGTGCCGGAAGGTTAATTGATGGGGTTAGACTTCGGTCGAAGCTCTTGATCGAAGCCCCGGTAAACGGCGGCCGTAACTATAACGGTCCTAAGGTAGCGAAATTCCTTGTCGGGTAAGTTCCGACCTGCACGAATGGCGTAATGATGGCCACGCTGTCTCCACCCGAGACTCAGTGAAATTGAAATCGCTGTGAAGATGCAGTGTACCCGCGGCTAGACGGAAAGACCCCGTGAACCTTTACTACAGCTTGGCACTGAACATTGAACCTACATGTGTAGGATAGGTGGGAGACTATGAAACCGCGTCGCTAGATGTGGTGGAGTCGTCCTTGAAATACCACCCTTGTAGTTTTGATGTTCTAACGTTGGTCCCTGAATCGGGATTACGGACAGTGCCTGGTGGGTAGTTTGACTGGGGCGGTCTCCTCCCAAAGAGTAACGGAGGAGCACGAAGGTGGGCTAAACACGGTTGGACATCGTGTGGTTAGTGCAATGGCATAAGCCCGCTTGACTGCGAGAATGACAATTCGAGCAGGTGCGAAAGCAGGTCATAGTGATCCGGTGGTTCTGAATGGAAGGGCCATCGCTCAACGGATAAAAGGTACTCCGGGGATAACAGGCTGATACCGCCCAAGAGTTCATATCGACGGCGGTGTTTGGCACCTCGATGTCGGCTCATCACATCCTGGGGCTGAAGTCGGTCCCAAGGGTATGGCTGTTCGCCATTTAAAGTGGTACGCGAGCTGGGTTTAGAACGTCGTGAGACAGTTCGGTCCCTATCTGCCGTGGGCGTTGGAAAATTGAAAGGGGCTGCTCCTAGTACGAGAGGACCGGAGTGGACGAACCTCTGGTGTTCGGGTTGTCATGCCAATGGCATTGCCCGGTAGCTAAGTTCGGAATCGATAACCGCTGAAAGCATCTAAGCGGGAAGCGAGCCTTGAGATGAGTTTTCCCTGGCACTATAAGTGTCCTAAAGGGTTGTCGTAGACTACGACGTTGATAGGCAGGGTGTGTAAGTGCTGCGAGGCATTGAGCTAACCTGTACTAATTGCCCGTGAGGCTTAACCATACAACACCCAAGGGGTTTTGTGGACTCAATAGAAAGACCAGACCTTGAATGCGTTTGAAGAGACTTTTAAATCAGTTTTCCGAATTATTAATTGCCGCTAGCGCGTCAATTAAACAAAATTTGCTTGGCGACCATAGCATTGTGGACCCACCTGATTCCATGCCGAACTCAGAAGTGAAACACAATAGCGCCGATGGTAGTGTGGGGCTTCCCCATGTGAGAGTAGGACATCGCCAGGCTTTAAATATCGTTACCTGTGTATACATGTAACAACATCTACAGTGTACTAATCTGTTGATGACAATTTGTTGGAGGGATGGCTGAGTGGTCGAAAGCACCGGTCTTGAAAACCGGCAACCGTTAATAGCGGTTCTAGGGTTCAAATCCCTATCCCTCCACCACCATTGAAAAGCCCGCTGAGAAATCAGCGGGCTTTTTTCTTATATGTAATATAAAAAGAGAAGAGCACTGACGTGCCCTTCTCTTTTTGTTTACCGGAACCTTATCATTGCTAGTCTGTTAAATATTTACCCTCTGCAACTTGCCAAAATGCTCTTATTAGAGGGTTATCTAGCTGAGAGCGTTTACAGCAAACGCCTAATTCAAAGGGTTTTATAGGTTCTATTTTTAAGCGATCGACTTTGTCTCTCACAGGGCTGTTGTTGATTACAACATCTGGCGCGATACCAACTCCACAACCTAGTGCCACCATACTTACGATGGCTTCATGACCTGATACCTGAGCGTAAATGTTGGGCTTTATCTTCATCTTTTTGAACCACGCGTTCGCACGTTCTCGTGCAGTACCTGCTTCTGGGATGATAAAAGGCACTTCATTCCAGTTTGGTTTATCTGATTGAAGCTGCTGGCTAAAACTACTCACACCGGATGGGATGATCACTGACAGTGGTATATCGCTGATGGTTTCAAATTCTAATCTTGAAGGCAAAATGTCAGGTTTAGCTGAAATAGCAATATCAGCCTCATCATTCAGTATTTTGTCGATGGATTGAGCTGGATCGCCTGTAGAGAGCTTAAATTCAATGTACGGATGAATAGCTCTGAATTCGGTTATGAGCTCAGGTAGGTGGCTGTAACTAGCGGTTACCGAGCAAAATATGCGGATCTCACCCTTAAGTTCTTGCTCACCACCTTTCAGGTGAAGATTGTATTGCTGCCACTCCCCTACAATGCTTAATGCTACTGGCAATAGGTGCTTTCCTGCTGGAGTGAGATCGACACTGCGATTATCCCTGATAAGCAGTTCTTGCCCTGTTTCTTCCTCAAGCTTTTGTATTTGACGACTAAGGGCAGAAGGACTGACGTGCATAGCTGCAGCGGTTTTGCTGAAACTCTTGCTGTCACATAAATGTATAAATAATTGTAGAGATTTTATGTTCATGTTCTGCGAACGTTTCCATGTTGCATTTATTGCAATAACTAATTGTGAATATATCACTTTCAGCAACGGAGTGTCTGTTTTAGTATGAAGTCATTCGGTAGACAGATATCGACCTTACGGACTTATTTTTAAAGGAGTGCCCTACAATGGCTAACTATTTCAATACATTAAACCTTCGTGAACAACTAGACCAATTAGGTCGTTGCCGCTTCATGGATCGTGAAGAATTCACGACTGAAGCTGAATATCTTGAAGGCAAGAAAATCGTCATTGTTGGTTGTGGTGCTCAAGGCCTAAACCAAGGTCTGAACATGCGTGATTCTGGTCTAGATGTATCTTACGCTCTACGCCAAGCGGCAATTGATGAAAAGCGTCAATCATTCAAAAACGCTGATGAAAACGGCTTTGTTGTGGGTAGCTACGAAACGCTAATCCCTCAAGCAGATCTAGTTATCAACCTTACTCCAGACAAGCAACACACTAATGTTGTTGAGACAGTAATGCCTCTAATGAAAGAAGGCGCTGCTCTTGGTTACTCTCACGGCTTTAACGTTGTGGAAGAAGGCATGCAATTACGTGCTGACCTTACTGTAGTTATGGTTGCACCTAAGTGTCCTGGTTCTGAAGTTCGTGAAGAGTACAAGCGTGGCTTCGGTGTTCCAACACTGATCGCTGTTCACCCAGAAAATGACCCTAAAGGCGAAGGCTGGGATATCGCTAAAGCTTGGGCTGCTGGTACTGGTGGTCACCGTGCAGGTTGCCTAGAGTCTTCATTCGTAGCTGAAGTTAAATCTGACCTTATGGGTGAGCAAACCATTCTATGTGGCATGCTTCAAGCAGGTTCTATCGTATCTTACGAGAAGATGATTGCTGATGGTATTGAACCAGGCTACGCAGGTAAGCTTCTACAATACGGTTGGGAAACGATCACTGAAGCACTTAAGTTCGGTGGCGTAACTCACATGATGGATCGTCTATCTAACCCAGCTAAAGTTAAAGCGTTTGAGCTTTCTGAAGAACTTAAAGACCTAATGCGTCCGCTTTACAACAAGCACATGGATGACATCATCTCTGGTCACTTCTCTAGCACAATGATGGCTGACTGGGCGAACGATGATGTGAACCTACTGGGCTGGCGTGAAGAGACAGGCGAAACGGCATTCGAAAACTACCCAGCTTCTGACGTAGAAATCTCAGAGCAAGAGTACTTCGATAACGGTATCCTAATGGTTGCTATGGTTCGTGCCGGTGTTGAGCTAGCATTTGAAGCTATGACGGCATCTGGCATCATCGATGAGTCGGCTTACTACGAATCTCTACATGAGCTTCCACTAATCGCAAACACAGTTGCTCGTAAGCGTCTTTACGAAATGAACGTTGTAATCTCTGATACTGCTGAGTACGGTAACTACCTATTCGCTAACGTAGCAACACCGCTGCTACGTGAGAAGTTCATGCCTTCAGTAGCAACAGACGTAATCGGCCGTGGTCTAGGTGAAACATCTAACCAAGTTGATAACGCTAAGCTAATTGAAGTAAACGAAGCTATCCGTAACCACCCTGTAGAGTACATCGGTGAAGAGCTACGTAGCTACATGAGCGACATGAAGCGTATCGCTGTAGGCGGTTAATTAGTCGCTTAGATACTGATAAATTTGCAGAAAAAGCGAAGCAGTATCACCAACTCCTTACAGGTTGGAGTTATAAATAAGCAACACAACATCTAATAAAAAGGCTTGGTCGCCGTTGACCAAGCCTTTTTGCTTTTAGTAACAAAGTCTTAAAAATCAATTAAATGAACATTGTTTGAACAGTCTTCGTCGACTTTCAGTTCTTGATTGATCTTCAGAAATACAAAAGGGTTGGTGCTTTCACACCAACCCTTTCAGTTTTCGCGCTTTACGCTTACTTGTCGGCAATCTTTGCTTCTAAGTCCGTTAGCTTTTGTTCCATTTCAGTCAGCTTTTGGCGAGTGCGCAGTAGTACTTGTGTTTGAACATCAAATTCTTCACGGCTTACAACGTCTAGCTTGTTCAGTTGGCCTTGGATAACCTGACGAACTTTTTGATCTACGTCTGAACCAAGCTCTTTTACTGGTTGAGGCATAGAATCGTGGATCTGCTTAGCAATCTGCTCTAGTTTTTTTGGATCAAACATATCAATTAAAACTCCTGAATATTTACCACTATTCTATTTAATCACACTTGAGATGTCGCCTATGGCGTACAAAAAAAGGCTACCGAAGTAGCCTTTTTATTGTTATTACGACTTAGTGATTACTTATTATCAGCTAATTCTCTGTGTGCTGCTTTTGCTTCATCGACGCGAGCTAGTTTTTCTAGGTCTTTGTCTTCAACAAATACAGGTAGAGGTTTGTGTTTTTCAGCCAAGTAGCTGTAAATCACAGGCAGTACAAATAGCGTGAAGAGAGTACCAATTGCTAAACCAGCAACGATTACGATACCAATACTGAAACGCTGAGCCGCACCCGCACCACTTGCGTACATCAGTGGGATTAGACCCGCGATCATCGCAGCGGTTGTCATCAGGATTGGACGAAGACGAACCTTCGCAGCTTCCATTACCGCTTCAATACGAGTTTTTTGATTGTGCAGCTGCTCTTCTTTTGCAACTTCACAGATCAAGATACCGTGCTTGGTAATCAGGCCGACTAAGGTGATCAAACCAACTTGCGAGTAGATGTTCATCGTTGCCGCGCCCCAAGCCAGAGCTATTAGGGCACCACAGATCGCCAGTGGTACAGATACCATGATAACCAGTGGGTCTTTCAGTGATTCAAACTGAATCGCCAATACCAAGAAGATGATTGCCAGTGCTAAACCAAAGGTCGCGTAAAGTGCGCTACCTTCTGTTACGTATTGGCGTGCTTCACCCATATAGTCATGGTTGTAGCCACTTGGAAGCTTATTCGCTGCCGTGTCTTCAAACCACGCAATTGCATCACCCATTGCAGCGCCTGGAGCCGGTACCGCACCAATCGTAGCCGAGTTCAATTGGTTGAAGTGAGGAAGAGAGCGAGGCTCTGCCACAACATCAATCGTAATCAAACTGCCTAATGGTACAGCATTACCGTCTGCAGCACGTACGTAGTAGTTGTTCATTGACTCTGGGTTCAAACGGAATTTACGTTCAACCTGAGGGATAACCTCGTAAGAACGACCATTCAAGTCGATACGGTTTACGTAGCCATCAGACATCATGGTACCGAGCGTGATACCGATATCTTGCATAGTCACACCGTATGCGCCCGCTTTATCCTTGTCGATGTTGATCTTCATGGTTGCTGAGTCGTAGTTCAGGTCGAGATCTGAATATACGAACAACGGGTTTGAAGAGACATCAGCCAGAATGTCTGTGGTAATTTGGAACAAGCTTTCAAAACTGTTTGGCGTTGTTATGACAAACTGAATCGGAAGGCCTGAACCCGCACCTGGTAGTTCTGGCATTTGGAATGCAGTTACCGCCATTCCTGGAACATCTTTCACCAAATTACCAACGCGGTTTGCTACGTCTGATTGGCTTGCTTCTCGTTCGCTCCAAGGAACCATAGATGCGATACCAAATGCTTGGTTTGCATTTGGCACACCTGTAAATACCTGTGCGTAAGCAACTTCTGGCTGATCAGACAGAATTTTGTTTACGTCGTTCATGGTATTTTGCATGAAGTCTAAGTTCGCATTCGACGGTGCTGTACCCATTAACATGATTACACCTTTATCTTCTGAAGGTGCTAGCTCACTAGGGATGAATTTGAACAACAACGGTAAACTTGCAAATACGATGATAGCAAAACCAATAAATACTGGACGATGTTGCATTACCGCACCAAGCATACGCTCGTAACGGTTAGTCATGCCATCCAGCACGCTATGAACTTTCTGCTCAAACTTACTCGGCTCAGCGTGAGCTTTCAGCATTTTTGAACACATCATTGGCGAGAGCGTTAGTGCCACAATGCCTGATACGAAAACCGAACCAGCTAGGGTTAATGCAAACTCTTTAAATAGTGAGCCTGTAATACCACCCATCATCGCAATTGGAGCATATACCGCACCTAGCGTTAACGTCATTGCGATAACAGGCACCGCAATTTCACGGGTACCGATAATCGCCGCACGGAAAGGGGACTCACCGAGCTTGATATGCCTGTCGACGTTTTCAAGTACTACGATCGCATCATCTACCACTAGACCGATGGCAAGTACCATTGCCAGTAGTGTCATTAGATTCCAAGAGAAGCCCATTGCCTGCATTACCATTGCCACACCAATCAAAGACAGTGGGATAGTAATGATAGGGATCAGTACCGCTCGGAATGAACCTAAGAATAAAGTAATCACGATCAATACGATTAATGCCGCTTCAAGGATAGTCTTAATAACTTCTTGAATTGACTCGTTAATCGCAATGGTTGAATCGTACATTACGTTCATTGAGATGTTGCTTGGTAGGTTCTTCTCTAGTTGAGGAAGAAGTTCCAGTACATCAGCAGCGATGTTGATTGGGTTCGCACTTGGCGCCGCATTGATCGCGGCTACAACCGCCTCTTGGCCGTTAGCACTTGCTCGGTAAACATCGTGACTTTTCTCAAGAGAAACCTTCGCGATATCGGATAGGCGAATGATCTCACCTTCTCCGCTTTTCACGACTAGATTCTCGAGTTCTTCAGTATTTGATACCTGAGTATCGGCACTGCCGTTGTAAAGCACGAACTCACCGGTCGCTTGACCCGTAGCTGATTGGTAGTTGTTAGCGTTCAGTACCGTCATTACATCAGATGCAGTCAGACCAATCGCCGCCATTTTTGATGGGTCTAGCCACACGCGCAGTGCGTATTTCATACCACCATATAGGTCAACTTTAGATACACCATTAACCGTAAATAGCTGCGGGTTGATTACACGCTCTAGATAGTCGGTAATTTGGCTAGACACCAACTCGTCACTGGTAAAACCAATATAGAGTACAGCGGTTGTTGAACCGGTAGACATGGTTACGGTTGGATCTTCAGCCTCTTTAGGTAGCTGAGAACGTACCGAGTTTGTCTTGGCCAGTATGTCAGACAATGCCGCATTCGGATCGGTGTTCAACTTCATGTTCACGGTAATCGTAGATTTACCTAGCACAGAAGAAGATGTCATATAATCGATATTATCCGCTTGAGCCACAGCCTGTTCGAGGGGCTGGGTGATAAAGCCTTGGATAAGATCGGCACTTGCACCATAGTAACCAGTTGAGACTGTCACCACGGTATTCGTCATTTCAGGGTATTCACGCACCTGCATTTTGAAGATTGCTTGTAAGCCAAGCAGAGCAATCAAAAAGCTGATGGATACCGCTAGAACTGGACGTTTAATAAAAACATCAGTAAAGCGCATTGTGCCTCCAGTTACAGCTTAGGTGTTTCAGATGGTGGAGTGATCGCATCACTTTCAACAATCTTAACTTTGGCACCGTTACTTAGACGTACTTGGCCAGAAGTTACAACCGTATCGCCAGCTTTAACACCATCAAGGATGTGTGCAATATCAGTAGTACGCTCACCTACTTTTACAACATGTTGAGCAACACGTTGAACGCCGTCTTCTTCAGTCAAGATGTAAACGTTGTCACCGTATAGAGTGAAAGTAATCGCGGTTTGAGGAAGAGTTACTTGGTTCTCTAGTTTAGGCAGAATGATGTTAGCGCGAGCGAACATACCGCTACGAAGCTTGCCATCATTGTTTGGAATGTCTGCTTGAACTTGGATAAGACCACTTTGAATGCTAACCGCTGGTTCAATTGCACTGATAGAACCTTCAAATGGCTTCTCTGGGTAGGCATCAACAAAGATGTCGATAGCTTGACCCACATGGATGCGAGAGATATCAGTTTGAGAAACCGTGAAGCGCAGGCGCATTACACTGGTATCTTCTAAACGAACGATATCCGTACCTGATTGCAGGTATTGACCTAGGTAAACGTTACGAATACCCACTTTGCCATCGAAAGGAGCTCGAATTTCACGACGTGCGATAGATGCTTTTAGGCTTTCAATATCAGCAGATAGAGAGTAGAAGTTTGCTTCCGCTTCATCGTATGCTTCTTTAGAAATAGAACCTTTCTTAAAAAGACCTTGGTAGCGTTTGTATTTTGCTTTTGCCGCAGGTAGGCGAGCTTCAGAGCTCTTTAGATTTGCCTTTTCTACGCCAGAATCAAGACGAACAAGAAGTTGGTCATTTTTAACATCAGTACCAGAACCAAAAGATATTTGGTCAATAACACCGCTGGTTTCGTTCGCTAGTGTCACACCTTGATTAGGTTCGATGAAGCCGATAGCTTCGATCACTGGAACCCAGTCGATAGGCTGAACTTCTGTTACCGTTACTGGAAACTCTGGCTCAGGTCGGTTAGCCATAAACTCAGCAATTTTTTGTTGTTTAAACATGTTAAACCCAATAACGCTGCCGAAAAGTAGTACAGCGATGAGTAACATGAAGAAAGTCCACTTTTTCATTCTAGTTAGAACTCCAAATTAGTGTGTAATAATCGCATCCCAACTTGCTTCAATCGCCGCTTCAATGGCTTTTTTATCAAGCTGGTAATATCCAAGAGATTGCTTACGGGCCAGCGTGACACTGACTTCTAAGCTAAGTGCTGCTAAAACAGGGTTTTCTAGAGGCTTAAACACCCCTTGCTCTCTACCTTCAGTAAAGAGTTGATCTATTTTGTGGAACATTTTTCGTTCAATCTCTTTGGTCTCATGGCTGCGAATACAAGGCAAAGAGTCGTATTGAGCTCTATTCTTTAAATTGCAGATGTTTGATCCCGAGAGCTCGAAAATGTTGAGCCACATTTTTCTAAATCGTTCTTTTAGACTCATCGAATCTTCAACACCTTGCTGAATTAAACCAGCATTTCGTTGAGAGACAGCTAAGCGAACTTGTTGTAATAGTTCTTCTTTGTCTGAGAAGTAGCGATAAATCGTTCCTGCCGCAACTCCTGCTTCTTTGGCTAGTTTATGCATAGAAAGACCGTGAAAGCCCGATTCAGCAATCAGTTTTTCGGCGGCATCTATAATTTGTTGTCTTTTATCTATCATAGAATAAGAACCAGACAGTGATAATATACTCACTAATGAATGAACGTTCATTCATTATAGCCTAAGACCCACACATATGTGCAACATAGTTTTTCATATGTGATATAAAATTCTTGCATAAGAGAGCGTAGCATTCGTGGTGTTGCAGCATTATTATAGGCGCGCAATTGAATTCGCTCCGATAGACCAAATTGAGAACCAAATGAAACTGAACCCAAGACAAGATGAAGCCGTGAAATATGTTTCGGGCCCCTGCTTAGTATTAGCGGGCGCTGGATCCGGTAAAACACGTGTTATCACGAATAAGATTGCTTACTTGGTTCAAGAGTGTGGCTATAAGGCGCGTAATATTGCAGCGGTAACCTTTACCAATAAAGCGGCACGCGAAATGAAAGAGCGTGTGGGGCAAACTCTGGGTAAAGGTGAATCGAAAGGTCTGATCGTTTCAACGTTCCATACCATGGGTTTAACCATCATTCGTCGTGAATATAAAGCGTTGGGTCTGAAAGCGGGCTTCTCTCTATTTGATGACCAAGACCAGCTAGCTTTATTAAAGGAACTAACAGAAAAGCAAATCGATGGTGATAAGGATTTGCTGCGCGCTTTAATGAGCACCATTTCGAATTGGAAGAATGACATGCTGACGCCTGATCAGGCCAAAGCACGCGCTCAAGGCGAACAAGAGCAGTTGTTTGCATTCTGTTTTGAGATGTACCAGAAACAGATGAAGGCATACAACGCGCTCGATTTTGATGATCTGATTGCGATGCCAGTATTACTTCTGAAAACCAATCAAGAGGTGCGCGAGCGCTGGCAGTCTCGTATTCGCTATTTACTTGTCGATGAGTATCAAGATACCAACACCAGCCAATATGAATTGGTGCGTCTGCTTGTGGGAGAGCGTGGTCGTTTGACGGTCGTAGGCGACGATGACCAATCTATTTACTCATGGCGTGGTGCAAAACCGCAAAACTTGGTGCTGTTAGGTGAGGATTACCCGAACTTACGCTTGATCAAACTAGAGCAGAACTACCGCTCAACGAGTCGAATTTTGCGTGCAGCGAATATCTTGATCGCTAATAACCCACACGTTTATGAAAAGTCACTGTTCTCAGAGATCCCGGACGGTGAAAAGCTCAAGGTACTGAATGCTAAGAATGAAGAGCATGAAGCAGAGCGTATTACCGGTGAGATCATCGCTCACAAGTTTTTGAACCGCACTGAATATAAAGATTACGCAGTGCTGTACCGTGGTAACCACCAATCTCGCTTGATTGAAAAAGCGTTGATGCAAAACCGTGTGCCTTACAAAATTTCTGGCGGTACGTCTTTCTTCGCTAGAGCTGAGATTAAAGACATCATGGCTTACCTCCGCGTGTTGGTGAACCCTGATGATGACAACGCGTTTCTACGTATTGTAAACACACCACGTCGTGAGATTGGCCCGGTGACGCTTGAGAAGTTAGGCAGCTACGCCAACATGCGTGGCAAGAGCTTGTTTGAAGCGAGCTTTGAGATGGGTTTAGAGCAAACTTTGACTGGTCGTGGTTTAGAAAACCTGCGCCGTTTCAGCGATTGGATTGTTCGTATTTCTGATAATGCTGAACGTGGCAATACCGTTGAGGCTGTTCGCTCTTTGGTTCGTGATATTAACTATGAAGATTGGTTGTACGAAACCTCGGCAAGCCCGAAAGCTGCAGAGATGAGAATGAAGAACGTTTCTGATCTTTATAGTTGGATCGTTGCTGACCTTGAGGGTGACAACTACGACAAAGAAGAGAAGACCCTACGAGAAGTGGTTCAACGTTTAACGCTACGTGACATGATGGAGCGTGGTGAAGATGATGACGATGCAGACCAAGTTCAATTAATGACATTGCATGCATCGAAAGGTCTAGAGTTTCCGTATGTGTTCCTGATGGGGGCTGAAGAGGGTATCTTGCCACACCAAACCAGTGTCGATGAAGGTAACGTAGAAGAAGAACGTCGTCTTATGTACGTAGGGATTACTCGAGCGCAGAAAGAGCTGACCTTCACTAAATGTCGTGAACGTCGTCAGTATGGCGAATTGATAAAGCCAACACAAAGCCGATTCCTTGATGAACTGCCGCATGAAGATGTGGAGTGGGAAAGCGTGAAGAAGCCTCAATCCGCAGAAGAACGAATGGAGAAAGGACAGGCACACATTGCCAACATTCGTGCGATGTTCAATAAGAAGTGATGTTTGGCTCTAAATCGAGACCAATAAAAAGGTGACCATAAGGTCACCTTTTTTGAATTTGGCATTTTTAATTACAGACCGGCAATCATGTGCTCGATAGCATCTTTGATTTCATCGTCTGAACAGTCCATACATGAACCTTTCGCTGGCATAGCATTGAAGCCGTTGATTGCGTGGTCAGCTAGGATGTCGCGACCTTGGGCAATACGAGGACCCCAGTCACCAGCATCACCTGTTTTAGGTGCACCACTTACGCCAGAAGCGTGACAAGCGATACAAAAGGTACCGTAAACTGCTGCGCCATCACGAGGGCCTGTTGGTTCTGCGGCTACTGGCTCGCTGCCGACTAGGTAAACTTGGCCAACTGGTTTGATGCGTTCAGCAATAGCATCTTGCTCTGCTTCGCTTAGGCCTGAAGCCATAGCGCCAGTTGAAAAGGTTAAAACTGCGATGACAACGCTTAAAATTCGACGAGACATATCCATTAAACTCACTTTACATTCCCAAGGTAAGTACATGCTTACCAATTTATAGTGTTGGAAGGGTGTTTTGGCTTTATCAGCAAAGAGCAACTGTTAAACCAATGTAAATAATGGGTGATTATATCCCGATAAGTTGTTGCAATAAACAACAACTTATAAGCTGCGGTGGGTTGTAGTACTCAAATAAGGGGTTTATCACATATTAACTGTCGAAAAAGAGACCAAACAGAAAAAAAAGTTAAAAAAGTACTAGACGGCATAAGGTGATATACGTATTATTCCACTCCGCCGACAGGGCATGCGCCTGTAGCTCAGCTGGATAGAGCGTTGGCCTCCGGAGCCAAAGGCCGAAGGTTCGAATCCTTTCAGGCGCGCCATCCGGTCTCTTACTTAGGTAAGTGAGAATTGGCAAAAAGAAATAATGGTGGCTATAGCTCAGTTGGTAGAGCCCTGGATTGTGATTCCGGTGGTCGCGAGTTCGAATCTCGTTAGCCACCCCATTCTTTCTTTACAAAATATCGGTAGCTTCGGCTTCCAGTGTTGATTCATTATTCCCAAGAGTCGATACAAAACTAGTCGGTGAATAGCGCAGCTTGGTAGCGCATCTGGTTTGGGACCAGAGGGTCGGGGGTTCGAATCCCTCTTCACCGACCACTATTTCAATAATCGCTTTTAAGCGGTTATATAAAAAATTAGTGGTGGCTATAGCTCAGTTGGTAGAGCCCTGGATTGTGATTCCGGTGGTCGCGAGTTCGAATCTCGTTAGCCACCCCATTAATTTTGGTAGCTTCTTTGAAGTTCCCAGTTTGAGAAATCAAACGAAACGTCTCGGTGAATAGCGCAGCTTGGTAGCGCATCTGGTTTGGGACCAGAGGGTCGGGGGTTCGAATCCCTCTTCACCGACCACCTTTAAGAAAGCTCATCAGAAATGATGAGCTTTTTTTTCATCTGTAGATCACTAGATTGGAACCCAAATGGGGTTCGCCTGATGTTCAAAGGATGTCTCTTCACTGGCCACCTTAAGAAGCCTCAACTAGCCGTCCGTGTCAGGAATGACGGGGCTTTTTTACATCTCTCATTTCAGTAATCCTCAATTTTTAATGCTGGGACCTCAACCGCTTCGACATCTTGCCTGATGTCACCTCCGTAAATCTCCTCCTTCCATACAATAAGATAGGCTTTTACCCTTTATCTCCATTATGGTGTTTATACGGAGCAGTTTGCTTTATCAAATGTGCAGATCGATATCTGATTTTATATAAAATTTACCACCAATCATTCGACAAATTAATAGGTTTGGTCTAAGGATTTTTATGAAAAGTGAAATTTGACGTTAAATATGTTCTCTAAGGCCTATATCTGACAGATTTCTTCGAATCTTGTTGTTTAAAAAATCCTTTGATTTATTAAGTCTTTCGTTTTTCTTGTTTGTATTTATCAAAATAATTCATATGGTTGAATGTGTGGTTAGGTTGGTTTTATCTGGTTGTTTTGTTTGCTTAAATTGGTAAAGTTAGCGTTTGTTTCTATAGTGTTAATTGTTTTTTGGAATAATTATTTGATCTTGGTGGCTGGTGGGGATATGTGCTTTGAATGATATGTTTAACTCTACAAGTACGCAGTAGTAAGGGGTTTGTGAGTATTTATTATTGGAAATATAATGCTGGTTTTCATTACTATATGCTCTTCGAGTGAATACTTATGTGGCATTTTTACTTGCTAAGCGTTTAATGTCGACTTTTTATCCTATTTTTGTTGCTTTTCTGTGAATTATTTGCCAAATTGTCAACCGTATAAAATATCAGAACAATATTCTGGTAAGAATGGATTCAATTTTGCAGACAGGGCAGAGAGCTGCCAAAGCAGTAGAGGTCTGGTAATGTCACTTTTAGAAGTAAAAAATCTTCGTATCGAATACCCATCACGTCATGGTGTACACGCTGCAGTAAAATCACTGTCGTTTAGCATTGAACGCGGCGAGATTGTCGGTGTTGTTGGTGAATCTGGCGCTGGTAAATCAACAGTAGGTAATGCTGTGATCGATTTGCTAAGCCCTCCTGGTCGTATTGCGAGCGGTGAAGTGTTCCTTGATGGCGAAAAAGTATCGGGTTTATCTCCGGAAGAGATGCGTAAAGTTCGCGGCTCTAAGATTGGATTTATCTTTCAAGATCCAATGACTTCTCTTAATCCTCTATTTACCGTAGAACAGCAATTAAAAGAAACCATCCATGCCAATATGAAGGTAACGGATGCAGAAGCTTATCAGCGTTCATTAGACTTAATGAACCAAGTGGGTATCCCACAACCTGAAAACCGCCTTAAACAGTATCCGCACCAATTCTCTGGTGGTATGCGTCAGCGTGTGGTTATCGCGATTGCATTGGCAGGCGAACCTGACCTGATCATCGCCGATGAACCTACAACCGCACTGGATGTTTCTATTCAAGACCAGATCTTGGGTTTGATTCGCGACCTATGTATTAAGAAGAATGTAGGTTGTATGCTGGTAACACACGATATGGGTGTGGTATCTAATGTTACCGATCGCGTAGCCGTTATGTATCGTGGTGATTTGGTTGAGTTTGGTCCGACGGCGAAAGTCCTTGGAACTCCTGAACACCCTTACACGCATAGCCTTATCTCCGCGGTTCCGCGTTCAGATCGTAAACTTGATCGTTTTCCTCTTGTGAGCTATATCGAAGAAGCACATGAGATGGAACCACTTGATGTGAAAAACCACTGGTTAGGTCAAAGCCAAGACCACCGTGATTACACTGGTCCACTGTTGAATGTTGAAAACGTAAACTTACGCTTTACTACCAAGGATTCTTTCTTTGAGAGTCGTCGTGAGTACGTTCAGGCGTCAAACAACGTGAGCTTTGAAGTACACGAAGGTGAAACTTTTGGTCTTGTTGGTGAATCTGGTTCGGGTAAATCAACGATTGCTCGTGTGATTGCTGGTTTGTACGCACCTAACTCAGGCAAGGTAACGTTTGAAGGCGTTGATCTTACGGGACTTAAATCTGAAAAAGAACGTCGCCCAATGCGTCGTCAAATGCAGATGGTTTTCCAAAACCCTTATACATCAATGAACCCTCGAATGAAGATATTCGACATCATTGCTGAGCCGATCCGATTCCATAAACTTACGCGTAACGAGAATGAAACTCGTCAGATCGTTCACGACCTGCTAGAGCACGTTGGTTTAGGCGTAATGGCAGGGGTTAAGTACCCACACGAATTCTCAGGTGGCCAACGTCAGCGTATTTCTATCGCTCGCGCCTTGGCAACTCGTCCCCGTCTTTTGATTTGTGATGAACCAACCTCGGCACTGGATGTGTCGGTACAGGCTCAGATCCTTAACCTACTAAAAGACTTACAAGACGAGCTCAACCTAACCATGCTGTTTATCAGTCACGATTTACCGGTTATTCGCCAAATGTGTGATCGTGTAGGTGTGATGCAAATGGGAGAACTATTGGAAGTAGCGCCAACCGAGCAGCTATTCCAATCGCCTCAGCATGAATACAGCAAGCATCTAATTTCTTTAATGCCTGAATTTACAGGTTTAAGAGAAGAAAAAGCAGTGGCACAAGCCGCGGTATAAAAATCAGCAGGCTGGAGTTTGGCTTGCTAAAAACAATAAACAGACGCAAATACAACAACTAGGGATCTGGATTCCCGCATGAAGGAGTTATGCAATGAAAACCATGAAAAGCAAATTAGCAGTAGCTTTAATGGCAGCTGGCCTAAGCTTTAGTGCAGCAGCAGCAGATATTACCGTTGGCTACGCAGCTGACCCGGTATCACTTGACCCGCACGAGCAGCTGTCTGGTGGCACACTGCAAATGTCTCACATGGTGTTTGACCCTCTAGTACGTTTCACTCAAGAGATGGATTTTGAAGGCCGCCTAGCATCTAGCTGGGAGCGTGTTGATGATACGACTTTCCGTTTTAACCTACGTGAAGGTGTGAAATTCCACTCTGGTAACGAACTGACTGCTGATGATGTTGTGTGGACTTTTGAACGTCTACAAGCTTCTCCAGACTTTAAGTCTATCTTCACGCCATACGAAAAAATGGTAAAAGTGGATGACTACACAGTTGAGCTAGTATCAAAAGCGGCTTACCCACTAGTACTACAAACAGCAACTTACATCTTCCCAATGGACAGCAAGTTCTACTCTGGTCAAACAGCGGAAGGTAATGACAAATCTGAGCTAGTTAAGCACGGTAACTCGTTTGCTTCGACTAACGTTTCTGGTACTGGTCCATTTATCGTAACGCAGCGTGAGCAAGGCGTTAAAGTAACGTTCGAGCGTTTCAACGATTACTGGGACACAGAAACTGAAGGCAACGTAGACAAGCTAACACTTGTGCCAATCAAAGAAGATGCAACGCGTGTAGCAGCACTTCTTTCTGGCGACGTTGATATGATTCACCCTGTTGCGCCAAACGATCACAAGCGTGTTAAAAAAGCGAAGAACATCGATCTAGTCACGCTACCTGGTACTCGTATCATTACGTTCCAAATGAATCAAAACAGCAACGAAGCACTGAAAGATGTGCGCGTTCGTCAAGCAATCGTTCATGCGATTAACAATGAAGGTATTGTTAAGAAAATCATGAAAGGTTTCGCGACAGCTGCTGGTCAGCAAAGCCCAACAGGCTACGCGGGTCACAACGAAGATCTAGTTCCTCGTTACGATCTGAAAAAAGCGAAAGAGCTGATGAAAGAAGCGGGCTACGAAGATGGCTTTACACTAACTATGGCAGCGCCTAATAACCGTTACGTGAACGATGCGAAAGTAGCGCAAGCGTCTGCGGCAATGCTGTCTAAGATTGGTATCAAAGTTGATCTTAAAACAATGCCTAAAGCACAGTACTGGCCTGAATTTGACCTATGTTCAGCAGACATGATGATGATCGGCTGGCACTCAGATACAGAAGATTCAGCTAACTTCAACGAGTTCCTAACAATGACTCGTAACGAAGAGACTGGCCGTGGTCAATACAACTGTTCTGGCTACTCAAACCCAGAAATGGATGCGATTGTAGAAGCTTCTAACACTGAAACTGACCCAGTTAAGCGTTCTAAGATGTTGAAAGGCGTTGAAGCAACACTTTACAACGACGCAGTATTCGTACCTCTACACTGGCAAAGTGAAGCGTGGGGCGCGAAATCTAACGTAGGTGCAGCAGACGTAGTAAACCCAATGGTTATGCCTTACTTCGGCGACCTAGTTGTAAAATAATCTAGCTTGCTAGAATCGAGAGCCTGAAGCTTTCAGGCTCTCAATATTATTAAGATATAGATTTAAGTTTCGGTATTTGGTCTTCCTTCAGTCTGGCTAAATACCTTTTTTAAGACTGAATTTTTTGTTGTCTAGTCGCGGATTTCGATTAGATAGTCATGGATAGATAAGGGGCAAGGAATGGTTACGTTTCTGGTCAAGCGCCTGTTTCAGGCACTGATAGTGATGTTTGTGATCAGTTTGGTGGCGTTTGCCATTCAGGATAACCTGGGCGACCCGTTACGTGAGTTAGTCGGTCAATCTGTTTCAGAGGCGGAGCGTCAAGCGCTACGCGATGAACTCGGCTTAAATGATCCCTTCGTTACAAAATACTCTCGCTTTGTAGGCGCAGCTCTACAGGGTGATCTTGGTACTTCATACTTCTTTAAGCGACCTGCAGTTGATGTGATTCTAGATAAACTAGTGGCAACTCTGGAGCTGGTATTTGGTGCTTCTTTAATTATTGTTTGTATGTCGATCCCACTCGGCGTTTACTCTGCGATTCACCCTAAAAGCTTTTTTACCAAATTGATTATGGCAGGAAGTAGTGTCGGTATCTCGGTGCCTGTTTTCTTAACTGCAATCATGCTGATGTATGTGTTCTCTATTGAGCTCGGTTGGCTGCCATCATTCGGACGAGGTGATACGGCCAACTGGTTTGGTTGGGAGTCAGGCTTCTTAACGCTAGATGGCCTTGCACACTTAGTACTGCCGAGTATTGCTCTGGCATCTATCATGCTGCCGCTGTTCATTCGTCTAGTGCGTTCTGAAATGCTAGAAGTTCTAAGTTCTGAATACATTAAGTTCGGTAAAGCGAAAGGCCTAGCGCTAAACAAAATCTATTACCAACACGCATTGAAAAACACCATGCTACCGGTTCTTACTGTTGGTGGTGTTCAGATTGGTACTATGGTGGCATACACCATTCTTACTGAAACGGTTTTCCAGTGGCCAGGTACAGGTTTCTTATTTTTGGAAGCGATTAACCGAGTGGATACTCCACTGATTACCGCATACGTTATTTTTGTTGGTCTTATTTTCGTAGTGACTAACACGATTGTTGATTTGCTTTACGGTGTTATCAACCCAACCGTTAACATCACAGGGAAAGGAGCATAATCATGGAACAGACATCGACAGTGCCGTCTCGCTGGGAACGTTTTAAGCAATCAGACATTGTGTATTACTTCTTACGCGACAAAGTGGCAATGGTGAGTTTCGCCATTTTCTCAATCTTCTTAGTGATGGCACTAGCAGCACCTATTCTAGCGCCAACAGACCCGTACGACGTGACATCGATTGATATCATGGATTCAGAGCTGCCACCATCATGGATGGAAGACGGCGAAGAACGTTTCTTGCTCGGAACGGATGAGCAAGGCCGTGATATTTTATCGACTATGCTTTACGGTTCGCGCTTATCTTTGACCATTGGTTTCTTGGCGGTAGGTCTACAACTGACGCTTGGTATTATCATTGGCTTGTCTGCGGGTTACTTCGGTGGCCGTATTGATAGCTTCTTGATGCGCTTCGCTGATGTTCAGCTTTCATTCTCAACCATGATGGTTGCGATCATTGTCTCGGCCATCTTTAAGGCAAGTTTCGGTAGTGATTTCTATGCACAATACGCTGTGGTGATGCTGGTGGTGATCATTGGTATCGCAGAATGGCCGCAGTATGCGCGTACTATTCGTGCATCAGTATTAGCAGAGAAGAAGAAAGAGTACGTAGAAGCGGCACGTGTGATGGGTTTTAGAGCTCCTCGTATCATGTTCCGTCATATTCTGCCTAACTGTTTATCACCGATTTTGGTTATCTCTACAGTACAGGTGGCAAATGCCATCATGTCAGAAGCGGCACTTTCTTTCCTAGGTTTAGGCCTTCCAGTCGACCAACCGTCACTGGGTGCTCTGATTAGTACTGGTTTTAACTACATCTTCTCAGGAGCATGGTGGATCACTGCATTCCCAGGTGTGCTTTTGGTGACATTGGTTCTAGTTATCAACCTACTAGGCGACTGGTTACGTGACGTGTTTAACCCGAAAATCTATAAAGGGTGATAGTTCAGTTTGATTTTTAGTAAAAAAAATCACTAAACTAAGAGTCGTAAGCAATTACGGCTCTTTTTTTGCTTAATGAATTTGGAACTTAGTACCATTGATAGAGTCAATAGTACTTAAAATGGAATTCATGTTTTATCGACATTTGTTCGGTAATAATTAACCCCTAGAGGGTTTAAGTGGTGGTTATGAAGTTGACAATGAATGTTGTATGTCGTGCTGTGGTTAGAAATTATCGTATGGGGCTTATTGCTGCATCCCTGTTGGTATCAAGCCAAGTTAATGCCGAATCGGTTCTATGCGATGCGACTCAGGCAAGCACCAATCAGTTACCACAGCTAGAACAATCATGTCCGATTGGTAAAGGTGTTTGGGGCAGTAAAGCGCCTAAACATCATTCAGATAATGAGCTGTTTTGGGTTCAATGTGGTTTGTTGAATAAGCCTTTGTCACTGAGCAAAGCAAAGCCATTGTATGAGAAGATTTCAACTAACGTATGGATGAAGCCCGAAGGTGGAGACTATCGCTGCCTAATTGGCCCTTATTCTACTTTTTCTGATGCGAGAAAAGACTTAGCTCAGGTACGTAAGGTTTCTGGGTATGGCGAAGCATTTATTCGTATGGTTGATAAATCGAAGACTTCTTCTTCGCAACCGGTCGTGACCAAAGCAATGAAGTCAAAAACGGCAGAGCCAAAAACGGTTAAGCATCAAGCCCCAGTTAAGGCTAAAGTAGCAGCGAAACCAGCGCCGAAGCCGATAGCTGCTGCTCAAAAAGCGGCAGTCGCGAGTGCTGCTGCCATTCAAGCTTTCCCTAGTCATGGTGCAAATTCAGACAATGATCTGAACATTGAAATACGCATGACAGCGAGTGTTGCGGGTAGTAAATATGCGATTCCTTATCTTTTAGGTGATGAACAACAGTTTTATATGGAGCAAGGGAAACCTTGGAGCCGACTCGATTACGACAGTGCCGAATTAGTATGTGATAAGATTAATATGACGCTGTTGAGTGAAAAGCAGTGGCAAAGTCTCTTAGGGTCGAAGGTCATGGAAAATCAGAACTGGCCAATGCATCTACCTTATTGGGGAGCGGATAAAAAAGGCCTGTTTACTAACGGTAACGTAAACCAGCTTAAAGGCTCCTCACTACTTAATGTGATGTGTGTGAAATAACGAAGACGTGCGTAATACCAAATAAGCCTCAGCCATTGCTGGGGCTTTGTTGTTTATACGCCTTTCTTTTCAATATCAGGTCTATTTCCGGATACTCGGATTTTCAATACAAATTTGATTAAAAATAGCTAAAAATTGTTCAAATAGAGCAGCTGGTGCGTAGAAAACCATAACTCAAGCAATAAGGTGATTGAGATTATGAGTTTGAAGAAACGATTAGAAGACGTAGCCCCGCGTTTTGAAGCCGGAGGTAAATACGAAAAGCTTTACCCTGTCTATGAGGCGTTTGCCACCATCTTTTATACGCCCGGCAACGTAAACCGAGGCTTGACCCATGTTCGAGATAGTATCGATCTCAAGCGAATTATGATTTTGGTGTGGCTAGCGACTTTCCCTGCTATGTTCTGGGGTATGTATAACGTCGGGCACCAAAGTGTCTCGGCACTAACATCCACTTATCAACTTAACGAACTTACCTCGGTTATCGAGAGTAGCTGGCGCTTGTCGTGGGCATTTGGTGATACGCAGTCATTGATAGTAAGTAGCTGGGGAAGTCAGATGCTGCTCGGGGCTCTCTACTTCTTACCCGTTTACGCGACAGTTTTCGTCGTCGGTGGTTTCTGGGAGGTGCTGTTTGCCGTTGTACGTAAGCATGAGGTCAACGAAGGATTTTTTGTTAGCTCGGTTCTCTTTGCCTTAATTCTTCCACCGACTATCCCGTTATGGCAAGCAGCGCTAGGTATCACCTTTGGTATCGTTGTCGCGAAAGAGCTGTTTGGTGGCACAGGGCGAAATTTCCTTAATCCAGCGCTTGCTGGTCGAGCCTTTCTCTATTTTGCCTATCCTGCCAATATGTCGGGAGGTTTAGTATGGGTGGCAGCCGATGGTTATTCTGGTGCAACACCTTTAAGCCAATGGTATGAAGGTGGTAGCGCGTCACTCATCAATAACATGACTGGCGAGGCGATCACTTGGATGGACGCCTTTATCGGTAATATTCCGGGTTCGATGGGCGAGGTTTCTTCATTGCTTATCATGTTGACGGGTCTGATTCTGATTGCCATGAAGATCGCCTCTTGGCGCATTGTTGCCGGTGTGATTATCGGTCTCGTCGTGACTTCGAGTTTGATGAACTGGATTGGCTCTGATACCAACTCGATGTTCTCGATGCCGTTCTACTGGCACTTTGTATTGGGCGGTGTTGCCTTTGGCACTTTCTTTATGGCAACCGACCCAGTTTCTGCCGCGTTTACTAATCAGAGTAAGTGGGCTTACGGGATTCTGATCGGTGTGATGACGGTCGGTATTCGAGTGCTCAACCCTGCTTATCCAGAGGGCATCATGTTGGCGATCTTGTTTGCTAACCTGTTTGCTCCGCTGTTCGACTTTGTAGTGAAAGAGCAGAACATCAAACGCAGGCAGAAACGAACATTACGCTGATTTCAATGCGGAACAGGGAAAGTTACTCCCATAAGAAAGGCTTGCATCATTGCAAGCCTTTCAATTTTTATCGCGATTGATTTGAAGTTGATTTAACTCCACTTCAAATCAATCTCGAACGGTTGGGTGTTACCACAATGCTCACCGCACATCTCGTCGTATGCACTGTTGTGTATCAGCATTGCTGACGATACGCCTTGATCACTGAAGTGATCGCGGGCTTGGTTAACACTCAAAAACTTCATTGGGTGCTGGTGGTCGTCTTTGATTAACTGCTTTTGCTCGCCAATGATTTGGTAAGCCAGGTAGATCCCGCCTTCAAATGATTCGATGAGTAGATTCATAACAAACTCCATGTTGTTCTCGATAGTTCTTTGTTTCTGTATCTACGTTGATGGTTGTTTGAAGGTTCATGTGTGTTAAAAATGAAAAAACCAGAAGCTCAGCTTCTGGTTTATTAATAAGTAATCAAATTAACTCAAAGGTTAGTTGATTTTTTGCATGATGCTCACACGGCCTGTTGTTGATCCGTCTGGAGTCATTTTACGGCGAGTTAGCAACCCTTCATCCCAGTTAGTACCTGCTGGCTGATACTCCCATTTAATGATGTATTCTTGATTATTACCTTTTGCATCAACAGGACATTTATCTCCTGAACCAGGAATATAACCATTGTCAGTATCATCACAGAAGCGCACAACTGAGTTTAGATCTGTCAGTGTTGCTTTTGATTCACGTCCTGAAATGTTAAACCACCAATAGTCAATCGCAGCAAGCTCTTCATAGGTATACTTCTTGCCTGAGTCTTCAAGATCTGCCGGTGAGTTTGCATTGCACTCTTTCCCTGATACGGTAGCGCCCTCAGAATCAAATACCATTCTCATGACAGCATTTTGTCCATCAGCGCAAATCTGAGTGGTATCCCAAGACCCAGTGAAGTCTACGTACCTTTCGTCATTAGGTGTTTCTACGTGATAGTAGAAATTCAAACTTTCTTCGATACGCTTTATTCGACTAGAGTCATCTGATGGGTCGTCTAGCTGTGTTTTTGAACGAATTTGTGTGTATATTTTTGTAATCGGGTCATAGCTGCCAGAAAGGGTTTCATATTGGTATGAAGGGTCTGCATCGCCTTCATTTCGGTCATCTTCCAGTTTGTTTGGCGTGTAGTGGTTGAGGACTTGTTGATTCCCTTCAATGAAAGGTACCCAATCGTAACTTTCTGGTTTAGGTGTGGTATTTTCTTTGCTTTTATCAAGCAGAAGGTAAGAAAACGGAGCGTTTAGGGTGAAGTCTGGGTGAGCTGTTTGACTGCAGCCTGAAGAACTTCCCGTCAATACACAGCTGATATACTCTTCAGCGTCTGAGCCTGACAATAAAGAGTCGCTGTCACTTACAGCAATAAGACCATTGGCTGAATCTTGATAAGTGAAGTAAGGCGTGCCACGTGTATGTTCAAACACAGCTTTAGGAAGCATTTTGTCAGCGTGAACTAACATTGTTTTGTCGTTAGGGCGGTTGTTTGGATCGTTAATATCATACTGTCTCACCATGATTGAGCGAATGAATTGCCCATTTTTCGCTACAAATGGATTGGCATCAGTGCTGCCGCGAACAGTCCCTGATTTTTCTCCGAATGCTTTCTCCATATGAGCCAATGCTTCAGATTCACTTGTAATTGAAGTGACTTCCATCGCTGTCAGGAAGTCTGTAACAGAATCACGGTCATCTAGACTTAGGTTTTTCATCTTCGCTAACGTCGCAGCATCAGGTTCGCGCAGCGCATCTGGAATTGTCAGTACTTCATCAGAAGCGTTACCAAATTGATTATCTAAAGACTGAAGCAGAATTGCTAAATTCAGAGCTCGGTCGTATTTGCCCGCCGCTTCAAATGGCGTCAGTACATCACGGTTTGATGCTGCCCCTACTTTCAAGCCATTTTCACCACCAATGAAGAAGGTCACCGTGTCGTTAGACTTAGCGGTAAATTCGCCCTCGCTGTTTGTGATGCCCTTTGAACCAGAGCTAGTGCTGTAGTAGATACCTTCTACAGCGGCATCGATAAATTTATTGGTTGTTGTGGATGGTTCAGTCGGTGTTGTGACACCTGAATTAGAACTGTCGCTACCACAACCGGTTAAAGCCACTGCAATCGCTGCTGCGAGAATACTCACTTTTTTCATTACTCGTACATCCTTCATGTATTAGAGCTAATTGTTTTTTTATGCGTGTATTTTTATAGCGCGCGATTGTAGTTTGATCTTGATTCCAAGTTAAGTATGTAAAATGCTGTTCGGTTAATAAATATCCCAACCATACGGTAAAAAACAAAAAAAGCCGACATAGGTCGGCTTTTGTTTAATATTTCTTTGACTTACAGTGGTTTAGCGCATAGTGACAAATTCTTCGCTGCCCGTTGGGTGAATAGCCACAACAGAGTCGAAGTCTGCTTTGGTTGCGCCCATTTTCATTGCAACGCCGAAGCCTTGAATCATTTCATCAACCGTGAAGCCGATGCCGTGTAGGCCGACGACTGTCTCTTCTTCGCCAGCACACACTAGCTTCATCTTACAAGGTTGACGGTGCTGAGTGACAGCAGTGTACATTGCAGTAAAACCAGACGTGTATACCTTGATGTTGTCTTTGCCGTATTGCTCTTCAGCTTCTTGAGTCGTTAGACCAATAGTGCCGATAGGTGGGTGGCTGAATACAACAGTAGGAACGAGCGTGTAGTCCATCTTTGCGTTTGTTTGACCGTTGAATAGACGCTCAGAAAGCTGACGACCGGCTTTAACAGCAACAGGTGTTAGTTCGATACCGCCTTCCATGATGTCGCCTACACAGTAGATACCAGGAACGTTGGTTGCTTGGAACTCGTCTACTTTGATGTAGCCACGGTCGTTGGTTGCAACACCCGTTGATGCTAGGTTGATAGCGTCAGTCGCTGGGTGGCGGCCGATAGCCCAAATTAGGTGGTCAACGTTTTGAGTGTTGCCGTTCTCTAGGTGCAGAGTCAGCGTGCCATCTGCTTCTTTCACTACTTCTTTAGGAACAGAGTGCGTGTGAAGTGTTGGACCTTCCGCTTCCATTACTTCAACCAGTGTTTCAACAATCATTGGGTCGAAGCTGCGAAGTGGTGACTCTTTACGACAGAACAGGTGTGTTTCTGTGCCAAGTGCACTTAGTACGCCTGCGATTTCTACTGCGATGTAGCCCGCGCCGATAACAGCAACACGTTTAGGTTGCTCCATCAGGTCGAAGAAACCGTTTGAGTCGATACCGTGCTCTGCGCCAGGGATGTTTGGAATGGTTGGACGACCACCTACTGCGATCAGGATGTGATCTGCAGTGTAGTGTTCACCGTTAACTTCAACGGTTTTTTCAT
Organism: Vibrio tasmaniensis; assembly: GCF_024347635.1. Taxonomy (NCBI): domain Bacteria; kingdom Pseudomonadati; phylum Pseudomonadota; class Gammaproteobacteria; order Vibrionales; family Vibrionaceae; genus Vibrio; species Vibrio tasmaniensis. Next base: position 3,142,337 of record NZ_AP025510.1, on the reverse strand, counting down.
CAATAAACTTAGCAAAGCCTTTGATTACGTTTATTTTGTTGTTACCCAAAACGCGATCGTAAGATTGGTGGATACGACCAATGTACGCTTGACGGTTTTCAACCAGTTTGCCCCAGTTGAAGCCTTTTACGTCAACGTCGAAGCCGTAGTCTTTTGAATATAGGTTGATCGCTTCAGCAACTTGAGCACCGTGCCACATAACCTTTTTAGGAACACAACCAACGTTTACACAAGTACCACCAAGGTCTTGAGCTTCGATAAGTGCAACTTTTGCACCGTGCATTGCTGCGCGGTTAGCTGATGCGATGCCGCCTGAACCGCCGCCGATACAGATGTAATCAAAATGAGTCGCCATTACTTTCTCCATTTATTGAAGGCTGTGGGTACAGTGAGCGCACTGAACACCTACGTCCTATAGATTCTTAAATTGTCTAATTATTATATTGAGGGCAGATCGGTTGAACTCAATCTCCCTGTTTAAAATTTATTCGTGTACGTCACAATCTGCTGAATATTCGTCAGAGCATGACGTTAAGTTCGAGATTACTCGGGTACGATCCACTCTACTTTGAAGTGACCGGTCGCCGGCGCAATTGCTTCCTTCAAGAATGGAAGAATTTCGTTCATTTGGCTTTCTAGCTTCCAAGGCGGGTTGATAACAATCATGCCTGATGCTGTCATGCCACGCTCATTAGTGTCTGGTGATACGCCAAGTTCGATTTGTAGAATCTTGTTAATGCCTAGGCCTTCAAGTCCTTCAATCATGTCTTCGATATCACAGCGGTTTACCACTGGGTACCAAATTGCGTAGATACCAGTTGCCCAGCGTTTATGACTCTGAGCAATAGCAGTCACAACATCACGATACTCTTTTGCAAGCTCGTAAGGCGGGTCGATCAGTACTAAACCACGACGTTCTTTTGGTGGCAGGCTACCCTTCAAGCGCTTAAAACCATCTTCTTTATAGATAGATACCTGACGATCGCGGTGGAACTCTTGCTCAAGCAGTGGGTGATCGGCTGGGTGAAGCTCGGTTAATACCATGCGGTCTTGGTCACGTAGGTGTGCGCGTGCAACACGTGGTGAACCTGGGTAGAAACGCAGTTTCTCGCCATTGTTGAGTGTTGAGATAGACTCAAGGTAGCTTTGAATGTCATTAGGAAGTTCTGTTTGTGCCCAGACGCGTGCAATACCTTGTTTGTATTCGCCGGTTTTTTCAGACCATTCATGCGTTAAGTCGTAACGACCTACACCAGAGTGAGTGTCATGATAAACAAAAGGCTTATCCTTTTGTTTCAAAGAATTAAGAATAAGGCTCTGTACGATATGCTTTACTACGTCGGCATGGTTGCCCGCGTGGAAGCTGTGGCGATAACTTAACAAATTAAACTCTCGTAACACTCTCGAATTAGAGTGTGGTTAGTGTAGGTGGGGTTAATCAGACTATTATAACCCTCAATGGACCATAAATTCTCGAACAATTCAGGAACAGTCGCTAGCAATATGCAGTTAGTTATTGGTTCTACTATTGAAATTTGCCTTCATGGGCACTATTTAATAACTATTCGCAGGTGATTTTTTTAGGGCGATCCTTAGCCTGATGACTGTAAGACGACCTCATTACAAAAAAGACGAAAGTCTCTAAAGCCAAAGGAATGTTTATATGTCTAATCCGCTATTAACCTTCACGGACTTACCTCCGTTTTCACAAATCAAACCTGAGCACGTTAAGCCAGCGGTTGAGCAAGTGATTGAAGAGTGTCGCAACAAGATAGAACAAGTACTTGAAGGTAATACTTCACCAAGCTGGGACAACCTTGTTGCTCCGATTGAAGAAGTGGATGATCGTTTAGGCCGTATTTGGTCACCAGTAAGCCATATGAATTCTGTGATGAACAGCGATGAGCTGCGTGACGCTTATGAGAGCTGTCTGCCTGTGCTTTCTGAGTACGGCACTTGGGTGGGGCAACACAAAGGTTTGTTTGAAGCGTATAAAGCGATCAAGGCGAGTGAAGCATTCCCGGCATTAGACCAAGCTCAACAGAAAACCATTACTGACGCACTGCGTGATTTCGAGTTGTCAGGTATTGGTTTACCTGCAGACGAGCAGCACCGTTACGGCGAGATCAGTAAGCGCCAATCTGAGCTGGGCTCTCAATTCTCAAACAACGTACTTGATGCAACCATGGGTTGGAGCAAGCAGGTAACAGACGTGACTGAACTGGCCGGTATGCCTGAATCGGCATTGGCAGCAGCACAAGCGGCGGCGGAAGCTAAAGAGCAGGAAGGTTACCTACTGACTCTGGATATTCCTTCATACCTACCAGTGATGACCTACTGTGATAACCAAGCGCTACGTAAAGAGTTGTACGAAGCTTACGTAACACGCGCTTCGGATCGTGGTCCAAATGCCGGTAAATGGGACAACACTGAGATCATCACTGAACAGCTTAAGCTGCGTCACGAGATCGCACGCATGCTTGGCTTTAGCACTTACAGCGAGAAATCTCTGTCGACTAAGATGGCAGAAACGCCAGACCAAGTACTTGGTTTCCTTAACGACCTAGCAGTAAAAGCCAAACCACAAGGTGAGCGCGAAGTAGAAGAGCTACGTCAGTTTGCAGAGAAAGAGTTTGGTGTCTCTGAGCTAAATCTGTGGGACATCGCTTACTACAGCGAGAAACAAAAACAGAACCTGTTCGAGATCTCTGATGAAGAGCTTCGTCCATACTTCCCTGAGTCGAACGCAGTTTCTGGTCTGTTCGAAGTACTAAACCGTGTGTTTGGTATGTCTGTGACTGAGCGTGAAGGCGTGGATACATGGCATGATTCAGTGCGCTTCTTCGACATCTTTGATGCAACAGGAACATTGCGCGGTAGCTTCTACCTAGACCTATACGCACGTGAACACAAACGTGGCGGCGCTTGGATGGATGACTGTCGTGGTCGTCGTATTACTCAATCAGGCGAACTACAGACGCCGGTTGCTTACCTAACGTGTAACTTCAACAAGCCTGTTGGTGATAAACCAGCACTGTTTACTCACGATGAAGTGGTCACTTTGTTCCACGAATTTGGCCACGGTATCCACCACATGTTAACGCAAGTTGAAGCGGGCGCAGTCGCGGGTATCAACGGTGTGCCTTGGGATGCGGTTGAGCTACCAAGTCAGTTCCTAGAAAACTGGTGTTGGGAAGAAGAGGCATTGTCGTTTATCTCTGGTCACTTCGAAACGGGTGAAGCGCTACCAAAAGAGATGCTAGAGAAGATGCTAGCGGCGAAGAACTTCCAGTCTGCAATGTTTATCCTACGCCAGTTAGAGCTTGGTTTGTTCGACTTTACGTTGCACACAGAATACGACCCAGAAGTGGGTGCTCGCGTACTAGAAACGCTAGCCGACGTGAAGTCTAAGGTTTCTGTATTGCCAAGCCTTGACTGGAACCGCTTCTCACACAGCTTTGGTCACATCTTTGCTGGTGGCTACAGCGCAGGTTACTACAGCTACCTGTGGGCAGAAGTATTGTCTGCAGATGCGTTCTCAGCATTTGAAGAAGAGGGTATCTTCAACACTGAAACGGGCAATCGCTTCCTGAACAACATCCTTGAGATGGGTGGCAGTGAAGAGCCTATGGAGCTGTTCAAACGCTTCCGTGGTCGTGAGCCTCAAATCGATGCGATGCTTCGTCATGCGGGCATTCAAGCTTAGGTTTGTGATTACCTTATTGCTAGCTGCATCGCTTATATTAGGTAACAGAGCTTAGATTCGAGACGACATAAACTAGATAAATTAAAGGCTGAACATTGTGTTCAGCCTTTTCTTTTTTGGTCACCTAAACATAATTCTAGTGTCTATAGATTATGGGTTCACGTTGCGGTTGATAGGGTTTTGCAGTGAAATCAAAGTCTCAGTTGATTGAACCTCGTCGATCGCCTGCAATTTATCAATTAGCACGAACTGTAACTCTTCTATCGATTTACACATCAACTTAACGAAGATGTTGTAGGCGCCAGTGGTGTAGTAAGCCTCAACAACTTCGTCTAAGGCGTTCAGTTTTGCAATGGCTGAATGGTAGTCGCGGGCTGCATTGAGGTTGATACCAATAAAACAACACACGTCGTAACCAAGCTTCTTGGTGTTTACCACAACCTCGGTTCGCTCAATGATGTCTGCCGATCTCATTTTTTCGATACGAACGTGAATCGTCGCGGGGCTGACATCAAATTTCTTTGCCATTTCAGCATAAGGTGTGCGCGCATCTTCCATCAAGGTTTTGAGAATGGCACGGTCTAGATCATCCAGACGAGCTGTAGTTGTGGACATGCATAATCCTTAAGGTGAATAAAAAACATACCGGCTTTAGTACACATCATAGCCAAGGGTGATAATATTAGCAGCAACTATAGTGTTAGGGTGAATTCAGTGCGATTTTCGTTGTTTTTGATTGTTATGTGTTGGAGTGTTTTCGTTTCAGCTCAAACAAAAGATGTGTTGGTTATTCATTCTTATCATCAAGGTTTTTTCTGGACTGATGATTTCCACAAAGGATTATCAGAAGAGCTAGATCGCGATGGGTTATCGTATCGAGTTGTTTATTTAGATAGTAAACGTACTCAAAACCCAGAATATTTAGAGCGCGTTTATCAGCTTTATCACACCAAGTTGATGCATGAAGAATTTGCAGCGGTTGTGGTGAGTGACAATAACGCCCTTAATTTAATGAAGCGTCTTGCGCCCGATCTCAAAGATACGCCAGTCATCTTTGGTGGCATCAACAATTTTTCCCCTGAAATGATTGAAGGATTGAACGCGACGGGTATTACTGAAGATATTGATTTAGTCGGTAATATTGAGCTAATTAAGCGCCTTCAAGCAAGTGTAAAGAAGATATACATAGTTACAGATCACTCAGTCACGGGTGATGCTATCCGCTCACAAGTCGATCGTTCTATTGAGGCCCACCCCAATTTTTCCGATTTGGTAGAGCATTATGTGCCTGACTCTTACCAAGAGTTAATAGCGTTTTCTCAGCGAACCGATCTGGATCAGAGTTTACTTTTTTGGGCCTATTATCAGCGATGCTGAAGGTAACGTGAGTAGCGTTGAAGACTGGCGAAAATTGAATATAAAAACCCAAATGCCACTGTATATGGTGCATGATTTGGGATTGGGTTTTGGTGCGATAGGCGGTGTTATTCAAAGCGGTGAAACGCAAGGTCGAGATACGGGACGTGTTTTATTGAAGGTACTTGCGAACCCAAATGCCCCTCTGCCTTTGGTCGCTCCTGGCGCATCGGAAATTAAACTCGACTACCAACAAATGTCACGTTGGGATCTGGGAGCTGAGACTGAAGCCTCTGTTACCTTCCTTAATAAACCTAAGTCATTTTTGATGCGCTATCGCGATGAAATTCGAACAATAGTTCTACTTTTTCTAGTGATGTCGAGTGTTATCGCGACCTTGATTTACTACCTCAACCGCCTGAAGAAAAGTGAGCGAGCCAGCCGACAGAGCCAACTGTTACTGGAGTCGATATTCGATCAAAGCCTACAGTACATGGGCATTCTTGATAAAGGTGGAGTCCTGCTGTCGAGCAACAGTAAGCTGCATGAGCTTCTTTATAATCAAGGTTATAAATTGGGAACACCTCTCCAAGAATATTGGGATGATGCCGCTGGCGAAGTGCTGAAGGAATACTTTGCTGAAAGGGATGAGTATCCAACCCTACGATTTGAGGCTGAGGTATGGTGCCGTGATCGTGGTGGAATGGTGCTAGATATCTCTTTGAAGCCGATGCCGAGCAGTGAAGAGGACACGATTCAGTTCCTATTTGAAGCTCGTGATGTTACCTCGCGAAAGCTTGCTGAGAACAAATTGTTCCAACGTGAAGCGAATCTCAAACTGTATTACGACAAGCAGCCGGTGATGATGATTACACTGGATGTCAATAATCGTATTCAGCAAGTGAACCAGTTTGCTGAAGAGTTACTAGGCTATCCACTTGATCAGCTTTTGGGACATCGCCCTAGAGAGTTCTATGTGGATGAAAATGCGATGATTCCACGTCATATTTTGTTGCAACCACAGCATAAAATACGCGGCGTGTGGCGTCGTGATATCGAGTATCGTCATGTGGATGGTAGAACGATCTGGATTCGTGAAAATATTCGTCCACTGGTCGACTCGGGTCAGCTGTTGATTGTTGGAGAGGATATTACTGAAACACGCGAACTTTCTGAAAAGTTAGAGTACCAAGCGCGTTATGACCTGCTTACTGACACTTTCAACCGCAACCACTTTGAGCAAGAGCTACAAAAGGCGCTGAAAGAGGTCGAAAGTCATATGAGAACTCATGCGATGTTGTTCTTAGATTTGGACCAATTGAAGGTACTGAACGATACAGCAGGGCATGAAGCGGGTGATGCCGCGATCTTATTTAGCGCTAATCTGATAGAAGATGTGCTTCCTTATAATGCTGTTTTAGCTCGAATGGGGGGAGATGAGTTTGCGGTATTAATCAAAGACTGTACTGAGCGAGATGCTGTTAATGTCTGTCACAGTATTATATCTATGATGAGTGAGAATCCATTCTTATGGGGTGATATTCATCTCAATCTTACCTGTTCTATCGGAATTCGATTGATTGATCATACTGCCGCTTCATCACAAATGGTGCATGCACAGGCAGATGCCGCTTGCCATGCCGCTAAAGAGGAAGGTCGTAATCGTTATCACCTTTATCATCTAGATGATGAAGATCTTCGCCGCCGCCATTTAGAAATGGAATGCGTTAACTTGGTACATGAAGCCTTAGCTAATGATCGTTTAGAGCTGTTTGCTCAACGTATTCTTGGCCTAGAGGAAAATAGCAACAAAATGCACTTTGAGATACTGGTGCGCATCAAGAACGTCCAAGGTGAGTACATTTCACCGGGGATCTTCATGCCAGCGTCTGAGCGCTATAACATCGCGCATTTGATTGATCGCCAAGTCGTCAGTCAAACGTTGAGTTGGTTGGAGCAACGCCCGCATCTCGTTGATGATTTGGGGATGTGTTCGATAAACCTTTCTGGTCACTCGATGGGTAACCGAGAGTTTGTTGAATTCTTGATTGAAAGTTTGGCGAACTCATCAGTGCCTTGCCATAAGATTTGTTTAGAGATCACTGAAACGGCCGCCATGAGTAATATGAAGCAGGCAATCAAGTTCTTTACTCGAATTAAAGAGCTCGGCTGTTTGATTGCTCTGGATGATTTTGGTTCAGGCCTATCGTCATTCGGATATTTGAAGGCATTACCCGTTGATATTGTGAAAATTGATGGCCTGTTTGTGCGTGATATTGATGTTAACGAGATGGACTATGTGATGGTTCGTTCGATCAATGATTTAGCGAAGCAGATGGGCAAGCACACGGTAGCTGAGTTTGTTGAAAATACTCAGGTTCTCGATAAGTTGATTGAACTCGGTGTTAACTATGCTCAGGGCTATGTTATTGGCCGACCGAAGCCATTGGGCGAGCTTGTTGAAGAGTTAAGGCAAGAAAGAGAGATCGAATAATCGGTTTAGGTAAGCCGACTTTAGCTGTGAATACTTTTCACCGTTAATATGTATTGTTGAGGCAATCAGGTAAACTGGTTGCCTCTTTTGTTTTGAATACTACTGTCTGTTGGAGACGACCTTGCAACTACAACTGATTTGCGAAGATGCTACCCAAATCGATCATTTAAATGACTTAGCGACCCGTTGGAATTTATCTCATGATGAAAGCAGCGATTTTGCTTTGGTACTGACTTGCGAGCGACTTGAGCTACGTAAAGTCGATGAACCTAAGCTTGGCGCTATTTTTGTTGATTTAGTCGGCGGAGCGGTTGGCCATAGACGTAAGTTTGGTGGCGGTAAAGGTCAGGCAATTGCCAAAGCAGCGGGTTTAAACAAAGGCGCAACGCCAACTATTCTTGATGGTACTGCAGGCTTAGGGCGTGACGCGTTTGTATTGGCTTCGTTGGGCTGTAAAGTGCAGATGGTCGAGCGACATCCAGTTGTGGCTGCATTATTGGATGACGGCCTGCAGAGAGCACAAAAAGACCCTGACATCGGCGGTTGGGTTAGCGAACGTATGAAGTTGATTCACGCTTCAAGTCACGACGCGCTGGATAAACTCAGCAACGACCCTCACTTCGAACAGCCTGATGTGGTGTACCTCGATCCAATGTACCCACACCCAGAGAACAAGAAAAAGTCGGCTTTGGTTAAGAAAGAGATGCGTGTATTCCAATCTTTGGTTGGCGCCGATCTGGATGCCGATGGTTTATTTGAGCCTGCGATGAAGCTGGCAACGAAGCGCGTTGTGGTCAAAAGACCGGATTACGCAGCATGGTTAGACGAGCAAAAACCGAGCATGGCAATCGAAACTAAAAAAAATCGTTTTGATGTGTATGTGAAAGCATCAATGACCTAGTTAAGACATCAATTGCTCAGTTAAAGCATCAATTACTCAATGAAAGCATCAATAACTTAGAGGCGCGCTAAGAAAATTTCCCGTCATAAATACGATAAATCACCATTTAACACTTGCGATAGTCGCGTTACGGATGTATATCTAACTAAGAATCATTATTATTCTTAGCTGGAGTTGTAGCATGGCTAAACGCTTTTGTAAGTTAAACCGTCGAGATATCACTGAACACCTAGGAGAGATCCACAGCTTGGTTACTGAACCTAAGTTTGTGTGTCGTTCTTGTGCGCGTTCTTCAGCGGATCAAGCGAACCTATGCAAACCAACAGCAATTCCACCTCTTGGTTGTCAAAACAAACCCGTTGAAGAAAAAGCCGCATGCGGCCTGTTAGCGGAAACCTTACCTGCACCCGAGCTATCACTTGCTGAAATCAACGAGACTCTTGAACCTGTTGTTCAAATGTTCGATCCGGCCGTTGCTGATATTGCCGCTGATGTCATAGATAAAAAAGCATCACAGAAAAAAGCCAAACTGAAAAAACGAATCGCTAATGCGAGTGGTGATGAAAAAGCCGATCTCAAGCGAGCGAAGAAAGCGGCCAAAAAACAAGAGAAGTACAACAAAAAGCTCGCGAAGATGATTAAGAAGCAGCAAAAGCTGTTTAAGAAAAGTCAAAAACTGGAAAGCGACCTTGAACGTATCAACCTACAACTTGATGACGTAGCTTTCACTGAAACCAAGACTCAGGTAGTGAGCCATAGTCACATTCACTGAAACAGATACAAATAGCTTATTGCTACAACGATGATTAAAAAAGAGCGACCTTATTAGGTCGCTCTTTTGCTTTTTGGGGTTATCCGAGCCAATTCATTTAGCTCTGTTCACTTAGCTTAGTTTAGTTCACTTAGCTCAGTGAAAGCGGTTAGGCGTTGCTTGTGGATCTCGCAACACGCTTTTTGACCCATGTCTCATTGACGAACAGAGAGAACAAGATAACCGCGCCGCCAATGGCCAATCGAACCAAATCGACGTCTCTGTTCCAAATCAGGATGTTCACCACAAGGCCAGCTGGAACTAAGGCGTTGTTCATTACAGCCAGTGCACCAGCATTCACCATGCATGCACCTTTATTCCACATAAAGTAACCTAGCCCTGAAGCAATCAAGCCAAGGTAAATCAGGATGCCCCATTGAAGCGTGGTTGTTGGCAGCTTCTCAGGGTTACCTAAGAGTATGAAAGCAACCGAAGCGACGCATAACGCACCCAAATAGAAGTAACCAAATACTGTGCGCTGAGGTAACTCTGTCGATTCCTTCTCCATCACTACTTTGTAAGCAACTTGGCCGATAGCAAAGCACAGGTTTGCACCTTGGACTACGAGGAAACCGACTAAAAAGTTTTCGTTGATACCCGCGAATTTAATGAATACAGCGCCCAATACAGCAATCGCCGCTGTCACTAAATACCACGGAGAGAATTGTCCTTTGAGGAAGTCATAAATAAGCGTGACGTAAATTGGGGTAAAAACGGTAAACAGAAGGACTTCAGGAACGGATAGCAGCAAGAAAGACTGGTAATAGAAGCAGTACATCAGCCCAAGCTGGATACCACCAATAGCCATCAACTTAGCGATCAGCTTGCGCGAGATACCTCGAAACTTCAGGAAAGGAAGAAATACAATGCCAGCAAGGGCAACACGCATTAATACAGAAAACCAAGAATCAACCTGACCAGCAAGGTACACGCCGATCAGGCTAAAAGAGAAGGCCCATAAGAGGGTAACACTAGCTAAATAGCTCATATAAAAACTTCGTTAATAAGATATGAGCTGTATGTTACCTAACCTTAATTCATTAGTCTTCTGAATCTCTTAGAGGCACGACCAGCATATCAACCGGCGAGGCATTGATCAGTTGTCGTGTTGAAGAGAGCAGCTTGCTCCAAAAATCTTGGTGGTGACCACAAACCACTAAATCAACATTGAATTCATTGATGGTGTCACACAGTTCATGGCTCAGGTCGCCGCTGCCCACTAAGGTGTGGGTAATAGGGTATTGAGCGTGTTCTGCGAAATTTTGCAGCTGAACTCGAGATGCTTCCATCGCGTTGTGCTGGGTTTCTGCCATGTTGATATCAATTAGGCCAGTATAGAGCTCTGCATAATTAATATCGATATGGATAAAAGAGACTTTGGCTTCCAATGGTTTAGCCAATGCTACCGCTTTATCCACAAGTAATTTGCTGTCATCTGATAAATCGACTGCGACCAAAATATGTTTGTAACTCATATCGCTACCTCTTCTATTCATTGCCTAACTAAAGATTAGCACTATGCAATGCCTTTTTTTGCTGAAGTGATCTCATATCCATTGTCTTGCGTAATGTTTGCTCGAAATATTGGTTAACTAATGGCCTGCGAGATATTCATAAAATAGTGATATAGTAGAGAAAACTGAAGATGTAATTAGGAGTCTTAAATGCTATCAAAAACTATGGTAGAGCAACTGAACGATCAAATTAATCTAGAATTTTTCTCATCCAACCTATACTTACAAATGAGTGCTTGGTGTGAAGACAAAGGATTTGAAGGTGCAGCAGAGTTTCTGCGTGTTCATGCAGTAGAAGAAATGGAACACATGCAGCGTCTTTTTACTTACGTAAGTGAGACAGGTGCAATGCCAATTTTAGGTGCGATTGAAGCGCCAAAACATGAATTTGATAGCCTTGGGGCTGTGTTCCGTGAAACTTACGAACATGAACAAATGATTACTCAAAAGATCAACAAACTGGCTCACGTTGCTTTCAGCACACAAGATTACTCTACCTTTAACTTCCTGCAATGGTACGTTGCAGAGCAACACGAAGAAGAGAAGTTGTTTAAAGGTGTATTGGATAAGCTAGAGCTTGTTGGTGAAGACGGTAAAGCACTGTTCTTTATTGATAAAGACCTAGCGCAATTGGCAAAAGATGGTTCATCTTCAATTATGGAAGCTCCTGCCGTTTAGGTAGTACGAGAAAGACACTGATTATCTTTTTCTTTTGAGTTTTCTTATGAAGATGTAGGGAGGAAAGGATGATCAGCGGCGACACTATTCTATTTGCACTAATGGTTGTGACTTGCGTGAACTGGGCGCGTTATTTTACTGCGCTAAGAACACTCATTTATATTATGCGAGAAGCGCATCCTCTGCTATATCAACAAGTAGACGGAGGCGGTTTCTTCACAACTCATGGCAATATGACCAAGCAGGTTCGACTGTTTAGTTACATCAAAAGCAAAGAGTATCACCATCATCACGACGAAGTTTTTACGTCGAAGTGCGATCGTGTAAGACAGTTATTCATACTTTCTTCTGCTCTGCTAGGTGTAACGTTGCTGTCTTCTTTCATCGTCTAAGTTATTTAGTACGTGTGAAGTAGAGCTTAGGTTTTTGGTGTAAAGCTTCGGTTGTTGATTCGCTGAGCTAAGTAGTGGTTTGCTGCTGTCTGCAAATTGTACAATTGAACATCAATTGCAAAGTTTAAAATTGCCGCTAAAATAGCGAGCAATTAGTAAGGATGTGCTGTTTATGCACATCCTTTTTTATTGATGGCATGTCGAGAACAGGGCGTACTCGGGGTGCAAAAGTGAAGAAAGCAGAACCCCAATGAGTGAAAAGTTTGATGTAATCGTAATTGGTGCGGGCGCCGCGGGCTTAATGTGTGCTGCGGAAGCGGGAAAACGCGGCCGACGAGTGCTGGTGGTTGATCATGCAAAGAAACCAGGCAGAAAAATTTTAATCTCAGGTGGCGGCCGTTGTAATTTCACTAACTATGATGTTTCAGCCAACAACTTCCTATGTAACAACCCTCACTTCGTGAAGTCTGCTTTATCTCAATACACCAACTGGGATTTTATCTCGATGGTGAGCAAGTACGGCATTGAGTTCGAAGAGCGCGATCATGGCCAACTGTTCTGTGTCAATGACCATACGGCAAAAGACATTGTGAGTATGTTGCTTGAAGAGTGTCAGCAGGCGAAAGTTGAACAGCGCTACCGTTGTGATGTTCACTCAATCGAAAAAACAGACGCTGGCTTTAAGATGCACCTTAATACCGACGAGGTTGAGTGTGACTCACTTGTTGTAGCAACGGGTGGTTTGTCGATGCCTAAACTAGGCGCAACCCCATTTGGCTATAAGATTGCTGAGCAGTTTGGTTTGTCTGTGATGCCGACTACTGCGGGTCTAGTGCCATTTACTCTGCATAAAGAAGACAAAGAAGCTTTCGCTGAGCTTTCAGGAATCGCGATTCCTGCGGAGATCACAGCGCAAGACGGTACCTTATTCAAAGAAGCGTTGCTGTTTACTCACCGCGGCTTATCTGGCCCTTCGGTACTGCAAATTTCTTCATTCTGGAAAGCGGGTCAGTCGGTTTCGATTAATCTAGTACCAGAAGTGGATGTGGCGGAGTTACTGGCTAACTCTCGCGAGAAGCACCCAAATCAGAGCCTGAAAAATACCTTAGCTAAAGCACTACCAAAGCGTTTCGTAGAGGTGCTGATTGATCGTAAAGAACTGGAAGACAAGCCGCTCAAACAGTTCAACGAAAAGCAGCTAAATGAAATTGTAGAACATCTAGAGAACTGGAAAATTGCGCCAAACGGAACCGAAGGCTACCGAACTGCCGAAGTGACTTTAGGCGGCGTCGATACTAACCACCTATCTTCAAAAACCATGGAGTGTAAGAGCGTGTCTGGCCTCTACTTCATCGGTGAAGTGATGGACGTAACAGGCTGGTTAGGAGGCTATAACTTCCAATGGTGCTGGAGTTCTGGCTTTGCAGCAGGCCAGTGGGTTTAAGCGTGTGTAGAGACAATAAAGTTCGCCCGTAAGCACTAAAGCTCGCCCGTAAGAACATTTTTAGACAATAAAGTTTGCCCGTAGTGGCCCTGCTTACTATGATTCATATAGGCAAACTTTGTTGGATTTAGCATGGGACGTGGACGAAAGCTAGAATCGTTTAAAGATTTTGAACGAGCATTAAAGAATAAATACGGGATTGGGCAAGGCTTTAATTACAAACCTTGGCTTAGGATTCAGGATGTAAAATCCAAAGGTACACGTTCACTGATCTATGGTAGAAAGTCTCAACGAGATCACCATATGATGTCTTCAATTGAAAGTGAGCATTTCTACCTTGCTGAGTTTTCAAATAGTGTGGTTGATATTAGAGAGCAATTTCCACTTCTTCCTTTAAATTACACGCAAAAAATAGCTAAAACACTTGGTGTAGAGCACCCTAAACACCCTCAATCTAAAGAGCCTATTATCATGACAACGGATCAGTTGCTCACGATAGACTCCCCTCAAGGCACTACATATCATGCAATTTCTGTAAAACCCGAAGATGACTCGGGTGATCTACGCGTACTTGAAAAAATAGATATCGAGCGAGTCTGTTGGGAATTGCTTGGAGTTAAGTTTAGCTACTTTACGGGAAATGAATTAACGAGAGTTCAAAGTAGTAACCTTCATTGGGCAACATCCCCTTTTCGTGAGAACCCGAAAGTTTTTTCTAGTGATCAGGTTGATTGTGCTCTCTCTGTTCTGGCTATTGGGCAACACTTTATTGAGGATCTATGTAATCAGCTAATATCAATGAATATTACATCTGATGATGATGCTCTATTGTTAATTCGTTTCCTCATAGCTGATAAATTTATTGATGTAGATCTATCGACTAACATCTCTGAATCTGGGCTTATTGATGTGAAGTATGTAGCCGAACACCAAGGAGGCATTCTATATGGAGCTTACTAGAAATAGCGTTTGGAGTGTGAATGATTCGGATCTGCTTGAAGATGGGCTCTATCGTTTGCTGGATATCATGCAAGATGTTGAGTCTGTCATTTTATATTCGCTTACTGATACTTCAACAACGGTAAGGCCTATAGCAGTTTCACTAGAAAGCTTTATTGAACTCGTTTCTAGCCGTAAAGCCAAAAAAGCACATTATGAGTTGCCAACGTATCTTTTGGTTGATGAAGGCAATATTTCAGATGCACATATTGGTCGCCGAGATAAAAATTATGGTTACATCAAAGGTATTGTATTCGATCGATCCTTTGTTTTTGATTATGCGACTAAGAAACGCGTACCTCAGCTTGCTGAATATGCTAAAGACGTGGGTGTCGACCGTAAATCTCTATCTAGATTACTGACCTTATATTGGCGAAATGGACAGGACAAAATGGCTCTCTTGCCTGCCTTTTCGAAAAGTGGTGGCTCTGGGCGAGACAGAGAGCCAACAACTAAACCCTTGGGAGCACCAAAACAACCAAGAACTATAGCTGTTAATCGAGCAGACAAGTTTATTGTCAGTGATGGCGACAAGAAAAAATTCAAAAAGGCGTTAAAGAAATATTACCTCAAAGAATCAGGACTGACGCTGGCAAAAACTTATGACAACTTGCTCAAGGATAGCTATTCAAAAGAGATAAAATTAGCTGTAGCTTGTGGTAAGCCTCCTTTAGTCCCAACCCAAAAGCAGTTTAGTTATTGGCGAACAAAGCTATTTAGTAAAGAACAAATAATCAAACTACGAACCTCAGAGAATGATTACCTCAGAAATAAAAGAGGGGTGCTAGGCAGTATAATTGATCGAAGTTATTTACCTGGAGCTCACTTTGAAATTGATGCAACAGTTGCTGATGTACATATTGTCTCCGAACTTAGATCTCAAAGTGTCTTAGGACGCCCGACGATATATATCGTTGCAGACAGAGCAAGTCGGATGATAGTTGGTATGCATGTGTCACTCTATCATGCTTCATGGAGAGCGGCGCGTCAGGCATTAACAAATAGTTTCTTACCTAAATCTGATTACTGTAAGGGCTTTGGTATAGATATAGAGGATTCAGAATGGCCTTGCGCGCATATCCCTAAAGAGCTGGTTTGTGACAATGGCGAAATGATTGGGGTACAACCCAAAAAAGCGCTGACGCCAATGACTCAATTATCATTTACTCCACCATATAGACCTGACTGTAAAGGGGTAGTAGAGAAGCGATTTGATATTATCAATAAAGAAGTTCTTCATGAGCTATTGGGTACAACTAGAGGTGGTCAAGTTGTTAGAGGTAGTGGAGACCCTAGAAAAGATGCGATTTATACACTCAAAGAAGTTACGGTTGAAATAATAAAAGCTGTACTAGAACATAACCGTTCGATTCTTGATGGTTTGGCTTATTCTAGCCCTTTACTTATCGAGAATGACTTATCACCAACGCCGCTCAATTACTGGAAAATACATGTCGCAAAACATAGGCATGAACTTCAATCAGCTAATAGTGATGATGTTATTGCTAGATTATTACCTTCAGCAGAAGTCAGCATGACTCTAAATGGAATATGCTTCAATAGGATGTACTATTCATGTTCAGAAGTCGAAGAGCTTAATTTGGCATCCGTTGCAAGGTCATCTGGACGTTGGAAATTAGAAGCTCGTATTGACGAGAACACAACTAATTACATTTATGTTCGCTTAGATAAAAACAGAGAATTTGTTAAATGTAAGTTGTTACCTCGGAGTCGAATGTTGAGTGATAAATCTATGTTTGAATCAGACTTTATTCAGGATTGGATCGATATTAAGAAAGAGGTAACGCCAATATCGACAGCCTCAATTGATGCTCACAAGCACCGTCAGGATGCTACTCGACAAGCAAAGCGCAGAAGCGAAGATGCAGAGAAAGTCTCTTTTAGAGATAAAACTGTTAATACTCGTCAACGTCGAAAAGGAGAGCTAGAAGCAACCACAAATATGATTGCATCAACACCAGAACCTTCAACCAAGAATAAAGTGTCTGCTCCCTTATCTACCGGTAACAAAGTTATTCCGTTGCCAAAAGGTAGAAAAAGAAGAACAAGCAAAGGTGAGTCATGAGAATTGAACCTGCTTCATATAAAGATGCAATTCTTCCTGAGCATCGAGGCAATCCACTTATAGAAGCTCTCCCAGTTAAGGAAACCTGGGAAAGTGTCATGGAGGTCTTTAGCAATTACCCTGACTATTCAGAAGAAATTGCTGAACACCCAGATCCATTGGTTCGCGATGAATACCTAAATCGTATTGAAGAAATCAGGCAGCCGCTGACCGATTATGAAGAATGCTTCCGTGCTGTTGAAAGAGCTATAAAAAAGGGCTACTCGGCCAAGAATCCATTGAGCCCTTCAACTGCCCAATTCTTGCATTATTTGGTTGATGAACGACCTAATATAAAGCCGAGAACTGGGTACTTTAAACCCAAAGGAGATGGACTTACTCTAATTGGCGAAAGTGGTGTTGGTAAAACCTCAATGGTGGAGCAAGTCCTAGAATATTTTCCTACAGTAATTGTGCATGAGTCTTATAAAGGCCATCCACTCGAACTAAGAAAACAAGTTGTCTGGATAAAAGTAGACTGCCCTAGCAATTCCAGTGTTAGGGATCTCTGTGAGGAGATACTCTCTACACTCGACTTAACCCTAGATAGGGAAAGAACAAAACCAGCAGGGACAATTGGAGAGTTAATTAGGCAGCTAGAGCGGTCAATCAAATCAAGTTTTCTAGGTATGCTCGTGATTGATGAAATGCAAAATCTAAAGTTTAAAAGAACAGGTGGAGAGAACAATCTATTAAAATTCTTACATCGACTAATGAACAAGTTAGGTGTTCCACTTTTCTTTGTCGCAAACCCCCCGTTTGACAAGTCTCTAATTAAAGAGCTCAAAGCTGCTCG
Organism: Vibrio tasmaniensis; assembly: GCF_024347635.1. NCBI lineage: Bacteria > Pseudomonadati > Pseudomonadota > Gammaproteobacteria > Vibrionales > Vibrionaceae > Vibrio > Vibrio tasmaniensis. The sequence goes on along the minus strand of NZ_AP025510.1, from coordinate 3,125,121 downwards.
CCGCGCTGAAAGCGGTTATCACCATACTATGTCTGTTTTGACAAGAAACAGCATTTCATGGAACGCGTTTATAGACCAACTCTGGCAATACCAATGGACCAACGTTTATACAGAGCTTACAGAAGAGCTTAATGATGCACTTCATACACTTTCGGTTGGCAATATAGATATGGCGAGCCGTACTTACCGAGAAGCACAACGGTTAGTTATTGGAGCTGATGATGAGCGTATTACGCCTGCAACATTAGAATCAGGTAATGCTGTTGCATGCGGGCTTTCAAGACAAACTGAAGAAGTGAAAAATCTCAAAGTGGCCATTTCGCTACCCAAGGGTAGGAAACGTAGTACTCGGAGTATAGAAAACCCAGTGGTAAAAACTGTCGATAAAACAGGTGATATCACCAAACCACAGCACCCCGAGTTTACTTCTAAGCTTATTGAATTAGTTGAAGCTGTTGATTTAAAAGCTCGAATTGATGACCCTAACCTGTTCCAGCAAGCTGCAGGATTAGAGGACCCTATGCGTTACCTAAGATCTCGAAATATCGTTCTTGACGATCCACTCTCAGAACTCGCCTATAGTTAATTAATAGGTCTTATCTAAACAGGAGGTTCATCATGCAGCTGCCTAAAGCACTACCTGATGAGTCTCTCTTTAGCCGTATATGCCGTTATTTGGCTATTTGTGAATGTACCCTTGAACAAGCTCTGCAACAACTTGTAGGTGATGGGAGAGCTTCCATTCATCCTTACTTAACATCAAACATTCGAACCACTGCTCAGTTCACAGAAGAATCACCAGAAGTGCTTTTATCACGTCAAACTCTCCGCCCTCTATTTGCTTATTATTTACCACAATATTGTACTGTTATTGAGGACGTCACTGCTGGTTCAAATGACATCATAAGAGCGAGCCAACTCTCTACATTTCGTGATAAAGAACGTTTATCTGTAAAGCACTGCCCTTTATGCGCTAAAGATGATGTATACAATTTTGGTGTTGCTTATTGGCACCTTACTCATCAGGTTCCAGGTGTCGAGGCGTGCCCAAAACATGGCACTTGGTTAGTTCACAATGAGCTCTCAGATCGTAGCCATGCTAATGGTCATTTACTTCCTGATACCGGAATACAACCTATTAGTTGTAATGAGCTAGCGAGTGCGTTCTCACTGTTTGTATTCAACAAAGTAAAAAGTATTCAGCGTGAGAAACGAAGCGGTGAGGTTTGGTCTGATACTTACCTTCGACAGCTGCATACCAATGGTGGTTTAACACAAAGTGGTCGAGTCAAAAGGAAAAAGATAGCCAAAGAGTTATTTGAATTATCAGAAGAGTTGTTCCCCACTGATTTCGATCTCTCCCCCAAGTTTTCAGAAGACTATCGTTTTGTTTCATCTCTGCTTTCTGCGCAGTACCCTCAACATCCATTTAAGCATCTATTGTTCGAGTTCTATTTATCTCGCTGTCAGTCCGAAGATGAATCTGAAGCTAGTATCTTGAACGTTCAGGAAGTTCAAACAAACAAAGAGGAACAATGTTGTGATTTGTTGAAGTCTGGATTATCAATGGCAGCAGTAAGTCGAGAGATTAATAAAAGTAGGTGTTATGTGAAAAGCATCGCTTTGAAGAACAACATTCCGGTTAACTTGAAACCTAAGATAATCACCCCAAGCCTTAAAGCTGCTGTAGTTAAGTTGGCTAAAAAAGGTTTTCATCGTGATGTATTGGCTAAACGTCATGGTATTTCAACAGGTAGTATAGAGCTGATTATCTCTACGACAGCAGGGCTAGTTGAATGTCGAAAAAGGTTTAAGGCTGAATCTTTACGGCGTAGATATCGTTGTCAAATATTGCGATTTATTGCTGCAAATCCGAATGCTTTCCGACAAGAAGTTAAACGCGCTCTTGAAGCTGCATTTTATTGGTTGTATACCCATGAGCGCGACTGGCTTGAAAGTGTACTTCCTGCTGCTATTCAAACTCAACATGTAGACCGAGTAGATTGGCATCTGCGAGATGAGGAACTTGTTGGAGAGGTTCGCGAGTTGATAATTTCTTCAAATTCTAAATTGTCCCGTACCGAATTGGATAGATGCTTAGGTGGGCACGGTTGGTTGACCTCCAAGCTTACAAAGCTGCCTCAGACTAGTGCTTTCCTTCGAGAGGAAGGCTTAATTCCATTGAATAAGTAGTTCGGTGATTCTGAATGGAAGTCTTGCATGAAGGTCAGTATTGTATTGTGCTATACATTATTGAGAACCATGCCTGAATGAGAGTTAGATCATGACTAAAAATAAATTGTCAGAAAGCAAATCGCTCGAGCCAAATGAAACTTTTAAGGTCATGGTGATAGACTACTGTGCATCGGGTGAAGGCAGACATGTATTCATCAAAACAGGCACGGAAGAATCACTCAGAGAGAACGTTGATGAATGGCTTTATCAAGGAGCAGATGTATGCACTATAGAGTTCTGGTTAGAGCTTGATCAAAACCCAGACAGTAGTAATTATCAGAGCTCTAATATAGTTACACTTAAAACCTTTGCTCCGGTTTTGTGGGGGGCAATGAAAGAGGGGGTGGCAATGACTGCCGATATTGAATATCACTGGAATGAGAGTTAATGGTCATCTGACTAGAGATAATTTGATGGTATATCACTTAATGATGTAACTTGGCATTCCTCTTATCTGAGATAAGCCCCACTAGTGTTACCTTTCCCCAAGAATTATTGCTAAATACTTCTCTTCTTAATTGAACTAAGAAATCTTTTAACTCTCAAATCATCCATGTGACTTAATGCAATGTAATCTAACGCATATTTGATACCATCCATTCATTTGTCGAATGTGAGTCGGTGCTATGTTTATTAGTGAGCTTTGTATAGAAAATTTTAGATGTTTCGGGCAAGGGCAAGATAAGTTGGTTATGCCTTTACAGCTGGGGCTTAATACTTTGGTTGGTGAAAATGATGCAGGTAAAACCGCAATTATTGACGCCATTCGTATGCTTTTAGGTACTAGGGATCAGGAAAGTTTTAGGCCTAGTATCGATGACTTCCATTACTCTGAGTCAAAAGAGCAAGCTAAAAGTCTCTCTATTAGTGTTACTTTTTTAGGTCTAACACTTTCTGAACAGGTTAGCTTTGCTGAATACCTTACTTATCAGCCTGAGGACATAGAGCACCCTGTCGTATTGAAGGTTACCTTACAATCAGTGTTACGAAACGATAAAGTTCGTACGACTATATTCTCTGGCCTTCCGACTAGCTCCAATGGTCTTAAAGAAATTGATATAGATACAAGGGATAAGCTGCGCTCAACTTATCTTCGACCATTGAGAGATGCAGAAAAAGAAATGGATGCGGGAAAGAGTTCGCGAATTTCTAAGATATTAAGAAGGCAAGCGGCGATTGATGAAGGAAAGTCGATACTAGACTTTTCAGCGGTGTCAGAAGATAAGTTTGGTGAAGTAATAGAAACGCTAGGTGTTGTCGGCATTGCACGATTAGTCAACCAGCTACTAGAAGGTCATCCCGCTGTAAATTCGACCACAAATGATTTAAACGTTAACTTTCTCAGACCTCTTCAAATGCTGGGAGATAATCTTCAAGCAAATCTGGGTATTGGTCCCAATGCTGATGATGAAATGATGAAGAAGCAGATGCTTGAGAAAATAGGCATAGCTTTAGATAACGTTGGTGGTAAGCGTGGACTTGGCTCGAATAACTTATTATATATAGCATGTGAAATGCTATTACTTTCTGATTCTAAAGATGAAATTGCGTTATTGATTATCGAAGAGCCGGAGGCGCATTTACACCCTCAAAGACAATTGAAGTTGATTCAATATCTACAAGATAAAGTGAACAAGCATAAGCAAGATCACGAGGTTCATCTACAAGTTTTATTGTCAACCCACAGTCCGACTCTAGCTTCTAAACTACCTATAAAGTGCATGACAATGGTACATAAAGGTAAGGTGTTACCTCTTAGCATGGCTGGTAGTACAGACAGTGACTATACATTTCTTGAACGCTTTATAGATGCGACAAAGTCGAATTTATTTTTCTGCAGGGGCCTGATGATTGTAGAGGGAGATGCAGAAAACCTGTTACTACCTTCAGCTGCGAAAATACTAGGCCTCGACTTTACAGAAAACGGTGTATCAATAGTGAACGTAGGTCACACTGGCCTCAGTCGCTACGCTAATGTTTTTTCGGGTACGATCGAGTATCCAAACCCTGGAATTAAAGTGGCGTGTTTACACGATTTAGATTTAATTCCTTATACAGCAGCACGGGAACTTGACCTGAAGTCGGTAAAAGGAAAACTTGATCTCTCTGCATTGTGGGATAGCTCTAAACTTTCTTCAGAGGCTGAGGAACCTGTTGATTTTGAAAGCCTTAATTCATTGTTGCCTAAGAATGTTATTTCTTTCTTCGAACAAGACCCCTTTGACACAAACAAGATGCTCAATGCCAATAGGGACTATCAAGGGGATTTTGTTAAAGGGTTTTACTCTGGTCCTTGGACGTTAGAGTATTCACTTGCATTTCATGGCTTAGGGAAGGAGGTTACGACCGCAGCTTGCCTTGCCAAAGCTGAACCATCTGCACGCTACGACCCATCTCAACATGAACAAATAGTTTCAGTTGCCGAAGATTATTATGAGTACTTGACCAGGACATACAGTGAAAGTGAAGTCTTGGCAGGTAAGGTTTATGAACTCTTTCTATCATCTGTTAACGTTTCAACGCATATTGAAAACGAACATGCTGGTTTAGTTCTTAGCGGTAAAGCATCTAAAGCCGCAGCTGGACAACACCTTGGTCAGTTGCTCGAAATGATGGACCAAAAGTTAGAAAGTGATGGTTACACACAAAGGGATCGAATCGAACATTGGAAGGGTTTACTTCCAATTGCAGTGGTGGAAGCAATTGAACATGTAATCCCATTAGTGTTTTCGGAGACTGAAAGTGAGTAATATTCGAGAGCTTTTGAGCTGCAATCAAGATTTAGGCGCAAATCCATTTACGGATGATGATATCCAGTGGGTTGAAGGTATTCTCGGTCTGAATAATGGGTTTGACGAGCATCAGTTGCGTGTTCTACAAAGGCTTGATGATTTAGATGTAGAGGCATGCCCTGGGAGCGGAAAAACCACAGTATTAGTGGCAAAGTTAGCGTTATTAGCTAGGTACTGGAACTCAAAAACACAAGGTATTTGTGTGTTGTCTATGACTAATGCCGCTAGAGAGGAGATTCAGGAGAGACTTGGGGGGACTGCAGAGGGCCAAAAATTACTAAGTCGCCCACATTTTATTGGGACGATACACAGTTTTTTCAGTGATTTCTTAGCGAAGCCGTATTTGAACTCTAAAGGTATTGCGATTGTTAATATTGATGACGATTTCTGCCGCTCTCAGCGGCTTAGAACACTTCAGAAAGATAATTACAGTGAGGTGGCAGATTATCTTGTAGCTCAGCAGGTTGAGAAGAAGACTCGCATCGTGACAACTAAAAGAGAGCATACTCAGGAGCATAAAAAAGCCGCTGCATGGCTAGCTGAGTATGAAGCGAAACCTCTAGAAGAAAGGAGGTATGGAATTCCTTCAAGTTGGAAAATTACTGATGAGGCATATAGCTTGGTCAGCGTTAACTTTGGCAAGGAATCTGCTCTTGATCTGCCAGAGCCAATGGAGAGCTTGCTAAAAGAGTGTATTAAGGAAGTAGCTCACAAGGGGATATTTTGCTTCAGTGATTTATTTGTATATTCAAAGGCTCTGATGAAGTCTTCGAGGAATGTATTCCAAATTCTTAGGAAACGATTCCCATTGCTGTTTATAGATGAAGCCCAAGATACATCTAGCTCACAAGCTCTTATGCTACATGAATTGTTCTCGTCCTACATTCATGAGCTAGAACCGGTTACTAGACAGCGATTTGGTGATGCCAATCAGACAATTTATACATTTGAGCCACCAATGCCAGCGGATGGAATAGATCCATACCCATCACCTGACATTGGTAGGCTCACGCTTCCAGTGAGTCATCGATTTGATATGAGTGTGTCTGATATAGCATGTAAGTTCGAAACTCACCCTCTTAACCCTAAAATGCAAGGTGTAAGGCAGGATGATAAAGGGGGAAGAGGTCATTGTATCTTAGTATTCAATGAGGACTCTAGAATGGCTGTGATTCCGGCATTCGCAGAACTTGTTGCTAGAGAAATGGAAGAGCTTAACCTTGACCTAGCAAAATTAAGAATTTGTTCTCATATACAGAAGGAAAAAGATACAGCGGTTTCTGAAGGTGACTACGCTAGAACGATTAGAGATTACTTTACCCCTTATATAGCGGACAAGATGACGAAAGATTACCAGCAACATAAAGATCTGATTAGTTATTTGCGTCATGCCCGATATTTGGTTAGAGAGACTAAATGCTTAAGTTCTGGTCTCGAAAAAGTATCGGAAGGCATCTTAAAAGGGTGTTATTTAATAAGTGTAGATGGTGCACAAGCTAAACGGACTCGTTTCGCCAGAATTAAATCAGCTCCTAATAAGTACAGGGCACTCGTTAGAGAGCTTAATGAAGATTGTGCAAACGATTTTTCAAGTAAAGTTATTAGAGCACTTACAGCAAAAACGGGCATACCTGAAGCGGAGTGGGCTGCAATTACCTTAATTGTGACTGATATTATTCAATCGCTATTAGGGATCGAAGAAATTGACTCGTCTTTTGAGTTCCTAAAATGGGAAGGTGAAGATGACACCCCTCAGAGCTGTGATACTGGAGAAGTTGATAGAACCAATATCTATAGACATCAGCTTCTGCCATCGAGGAAAATATTAGATTTCAAATTAGGCACTATCCACTCTGTTAAAGGGCAAACACATACAGCTACATTGTTGTTAGATTGTACAAATAGAGGGCCTATTTTAGGCCAGCTCAAACCATTCTTTCTTGGTTCAAAACTAACATCAGAAGCAACCACTCAGCAAAAAAGCTGGTTAAACACTTTATACGTAGGCTTAACTCGACCGACACATTTGATTTGTGTTGCGATTCCCGAATCGCATAAAGGGATAAGAGGGAGTACGCTTTCTTGGGGGGAAGATGATTTTAATATACTAAAGGGTAATGGGTGGAAAGTTGCAAGAGTGCGAGAAGATTCATCTTTGGAATACATCTGAGCGTTTGGTTTTGGAGATAACTATCAAAAAATACCCCGGAAGCCCGGGGTATTAGAGTTAACGCTAAAGGAAGCCTTTTATTGCTAGCTTCATAGTTTCTGCGACACCAGTGGCTAATGCCTTGGCGGGCGATTTTTTAATTTCATCAATTAAGTTATCCCTCACCTCACTTTGAGTTAGATCTTCTAAACGTTTATGACCGATAGTTGTTAGCCAAAGCATTTTACAATTAAGGTCAATGTCGTAAGCATCTCCAAACTCATCAAACAAAATACCGATATCTTCCATTGTCTTAAAGAGGGTCAAGTCATGGTCGACAATCAATTCTTCCTCAACTAGAAGTTGGATGTGAAACATAAATTTTGAATCCAACCGGCATTCGTGTTTTTCATTGTTTACATAAACCTGAATGCCTCGGGCAATAAGGTCGAAAACGGTTAAGTAAGGTTTGTCGTTTTCTTCGAAAGCTACAAATAGCTTCAATAGGTAGTTTTTATCAATGTGCATATTAATTTTTTATTTGCACAGATTTAATAGTGATTTTTTGGTGCCGCTGTCAAACAGATCGGCAAAAAAATGAAAAAAAATTTTGTAACGATCACTGAGAATTTTTATTGAAGACTGCTAACTTGCAAAAAATTGTAGGGGATTTTTTTAGTGCTGCCTAGAGGTGTAAGCGTGACGTTTTGTAGTGACTGTGACATAAGTGTCTCATTTATCTATTCCCATATCTCGTTAGCTCCCTATCTACAAGGTACTGTTAACTAAGAGCCTTTTAATGTTCTTAGTCCATAAAATGGAAATATATATAGCGCAGTGTGACATTATGAGTTTGTTAGAAGATATATTGAAGAAAACAGGACCGTGTTTAAGCTCGGATTTGGTACAGGAATTGGTCGAAAACCACCACTTGTCTCATGATGCCGCTCGGAAAAGAGTTTCACGGGCAGGGAAGGATATTTATCGCCTTGAAGGCTTGCCTTTGCCTAGGAATATTAAGTTTGTTTACTTAAGAAAAGATTACCGTTCTCCTTTTTTCTGGGCCGCATTGTATAAGGCATTTAAAGATACAAATTCTGCCTACTGGCATGCTATTGCTGCGCTTGAGGAGCGTGGTGGAGTAATGCTTTATGAGCATTTTCTTATTTCATGTGGAGCGCCATTAAGACAGAAAAAACATACCCCACCAGAAAAAATTTTAGAGCGTTTAGAGATGCATGAGATTTTATCAGTGAGAGATATTGATGGCTTTGGGCGATGTGTCCTTCTTACTCAGTACGAACAAGAGCTTTCATTTATCCTTCCAGAGATCAGAGCGCGGCTAGTAGCAGAGAAAATCTTGATGAGTGCTATTTCTCAGTGGGCTAAAAACCTTGGTTTGGTGAGTTACCATCTGTTTAGAGATCGAGATGCTGAAGACCTACCCTCAGTGAGTACTACGCTATGGGATATGGCGGGGCCATCATATATATACCCATTAGTTAATATTGGGCAGGACGAAGCTTCCAAGATTAAGCCTGGCTTTTTTGCCTGTGATATTTTGTTAAACAAGAAAATTAGTGAGGATGGAATACAGCCTTTTCTTCGAAAATGTAGAACGCTACGTGGATTGCCTAATGTTGGGCGATGTATACAAATGTTTGTTGCTAATGAATACCACAAAGAAGCGTTCAAGCAGGCAAAAGAAGCTGGCGTATTACCTGCGACTATAGAAACACTTTTTGGGCATGACGTTGCTAAGGGGTTAACAACCCTACTTCGAACATTGGAGAGTGCAGCTCATGCTGTAAGCATAGAGCCGGAAAGGTTTAATGAGTTGTTTGACCAACTAGGAAAGATAGAGGGAGCTGTTGGTAATCTAAGAGGAGTATTATTTGAGTATTTTTCAGCTAGTGTAGTTGAGAAAGCCTATCGTACTTATGGTGTTCGGCTCAATGAGTTATGTAAGACTCTTGATGGAAGCAGTGCTGAATCAGACATTATTGCCGAATTGAATACAGGGCAAATATTATTTATTGAATGCAAAGGTCATCAACCAAACGGGACTGTTTCGCATGATGAAGTGAAGCGATGGCTTCAGGTGAGGGTACCAACACTCAGAAAGTACGCTTTGGAGCATCCTGAGTGGAAGAAGAAGGAGCTTTGCTTTGCTTTGTGGACTTCTGGCGGTTTTTCGGAGGATTCCATTGAGTTACTGTCACAAGCAAAGGGAAATATTAATAAATACAAGTTAGATTACTGTGATGGAGAAGAAGTCCTCAAGATTGTTAGAAGTTGTCACGACAAAGAAATGCTTAAGACTTATTTCAAGTGCTTTCTTGATTACCCGTTGAAGAAGTTAGAAAAAGATTGGTTGGTAGCCTTTGATAGTAAGCTCATCGAAGGTTAAGTGCTTATAGTTATTCATATTCAACTTTATGGTTATCTAAGCTTTATTTTGGTGATGCCCTCGTAGCTTTGAGCTGGTAGACGTAAAGGCTGTATTGGTAAGTAAGATGCTTTGTGATTCAATGGTTATAAAACCTATGCCAGAAGAATGTGTGTTGAGCTATATTCTGCGTATAAATATGGTACTGGGACCAGGCAGGATGCCTAATGTATTCAATGAAAAAGGAAAATGGTCTGAGTACTTAATGCTGCCTGAACGGTATCAAGGTATTTTTATAAATAATTTTGACTCTCAAGTGTTTAATTTACTTTTGGATTCAGGGTTCATTGAGTATCAAGCAGATATACTTAAAAGTCCTACGTCGTACACGATATTTATGGGTGCTTTTTTGAAAGGCCAAAAAGTAAAAAGAAGCTCCTCACCTCAAGTTAAATATTGTTCAAAGTGTATTGTAGATTCCATTAAGAAAAACGGATTCGCATACTTTAAAGCAGATTGGGCATCTTGGATGTCAGGTGATAATTGTAGGATCCACAAGGAAGCTTTTCATGTTATTAAAGCTGGTAACAGAAAAGATACTATTAAAGCTGTTGAACTCGTTATGATAGGAAAGCGTTCTAAGTTTTGTAAAAGTTTGAGAGATCTACCTTACTATCGAGAGGTTTCTGATGATTTATATTACTCAAAAGCCTCTATGTTAAATGAACCTCATTTAGCTCCATGCCTCGTAAACAAACTAAAGATGTGGCTACTATATGAGAACCATATCTTCCCTGATAGCATCGTGGAGGCACTTGGAAGTGCTAGTCACGACTCCTTGGTTAGGAGTATGGAGAGTCATATCTTCAGAGATTATATGTTTAAGAAAGCGTATTACGCTCTTCATGACTCCAGCTATTTAAAGTTTCATGAATTTTGGCAACGTTGCTCAAAGCTTCACACGTTTTATTGTGGGGTTATTGAAAAGCAAGGTCTTAATGAAACAGTCTTCAAAGCACAAGGTGCTAACTGTTCGAAATGTCACGGTGTTGATTGTTCCGCAAATATACTAATCATAAAGCCTCGACAACATTTATTTTCTAGTTTTCAAGGTTATAGGTGTTGTGGGGAGCGGATGCTCTGATGTTAAATCTAAAAATTACGGGCAAACTTTATTGTCTAAACATACTCTTACGGGCAATCTTTATTGGTGCTACACAAAGCGTTTCGCTTATCCATTAGTTCAGATTACATAAAAATGGCGAGTCATATGACTCGCCATTTTTGTATCTAACATCTAATTGAGAAAACTTGACTATATCGACAGCTTTTTGTGCTCAATCGAGTCTTTTAGCTCATTTATTCATTTACTCATTTACTCAGTCACGCAGGTTTGTTTTTTGAAAACTTGATCTGTTGAATCACCAAACCAGCAATAATTAGCAGTAAACCAAACAGTGTCGCAGGGTGAATCTCTTCACCAATAATGGTCGAAAGTAGCATCAACGAGATAAACGGTGAGGCAAAAATTAGGTTGCTGATACGTGCCGTATTGTTGGTTAGTTTGAGTGCTGAGAGCCACAACACAAAGGTAATACCCATCTCGAACAGGCCAACGTAAGTCACGGCCATCCAACCTTTCGCCGTGATTTGGCTAAAACTCTCGCCTTCATAAAGGGTTAAACCAATCGCGAATGGCAATGCCACTAAGAACCCAAGCAGTACGCCAACCACAGGGTCAGCTTTGTTTTTGGTATTGAGAATCCAGTAGCCCGCCCAAAGCAAGGTTGAAAGCAGCGCCAGTGCCACACCGAGTGGACTATCGAATTGCATTCCCAGAACATCGCCTTTGGTGGCAATAACTACCACACCTGCATAACTGAAGGTACAAGCAATCCAATCTTGTTTACGAATCTTTTGCCCCAGAAAAACCGCCGCCATTAAGGTTAGCGTGATCGCCCAACTGTAGTTGATGGCTTGCGCTTGAGATGCAGGCAGCAGGTCGTATGCTTTGAATAGAATCAGGTAATAGGCCAGTGGGTTGACCAAGCCGAGTAGTAGGTAATACCAAGGGTTTGAAAGAAACGTGGTACTCAGCTGAGAAAGCTTGCCTTGAAACGCGCAAACCGCGATCAGTGCAATCGACGACACAATGCTGGCGATGGTCAGCATTTGAATTGGTGAAAACTCAGCAAGGGTCAGCTTAAAAGCAGTAGCGACTGTTGACCACAGCAATACCGCAGCAAGGCCAAAGCCCAAGGCACGACGTTCGTTCATAGCAACTCATTCTAATTTGATGGGGCAGAATACGGAGCGCTTAGTCTATCTGTCGAATTTTAATACGGCAAACTGGACATTTATCCAGTATCAAAATACCATTTAATGAGTTATCTCCAATTAGGCTAAATCATTATCATGCAATGGATTATCGAACATCAGGCAACGCTTATTGCTGCAATTTCTGGCGCGCTCGTCAGCGGCGGTGTGGTGGGCTGGTGGGTTAAACAGAAGTTCTCTTTTCAGCAGCGATTGCTCGAGCAGCAGCTAGAGTCCGATCGTTTGTTGCATGAATCTCAGCAAGCTCAGCTCAAATCCTCACTCGCAGAGGCGCAACAAGAACTCAATGAGTTAGATGATGATCGAGACAAAGCGGCATTTGAACTTAAGCAGGCGCATGGGAAGGTGATGGCTGCGATGGAGAAGCTGCGCTATTTTGAAGCCGTGAAGCAAGAGCGTCAGCAGTATGCCGATGATATCAATGTTCTTAAGGAGCATAAGTCTGAGTTGGAGGCTGAGCTTCGCGAGCAAGAAGCTAGGCACGACCAAGAAAATCTCGCCAACAGTGAAAAACTGCAATTGTTAGAGCAAGCAGAATCTCGACTTAAGCAGCAGTTTGAACTGTTAGCGAATCAACTGTTTGAGAGCAAAACCGCTAAGGTCGATCAGCAGAATAAGCAAAGCCTAGAAGGTTTGTTGTCTCCGCTGAGAGAACAGCTGGAAGGCTTCAAGAAACAAGTGAACGATAGTTTCAGCCAAGAGGCCAAAGAGCGTCATACCTTAGTTCATGAGCTTAAAAATCTACAACGTCTCAATGAGAGCATGACGCGTGAAGCGGTGAACCTGACTCAAGCGTTAAAAGGCGATAACAAACAGCAAGGTAATTGGGGCGAAGTGGTATTGGCTCGCGTGCTTGCTGAATCAGGGCTGCGCGAAGGCCACGAATACCAAACGCAAGTGAACCTGCAAAACGATGCGGGCAAGCGTTATCAACCGGATGTGATTGTTCATCTACCACAAGATAAGCAAGTGGTGGTCGATTCGAAAATGGCGTTGGTAGCATTTGAACGCTACTTTAATGCCGAAACCGATCAGCAACGTGACGCTGCGCTGCGTGATCACTTGGTGTCGCTGCGAGCGCATATCAAAGGGTTAAGCCAGAAAGATTATCATCAGCTTAAAGGCATTCAGAGCTTGGATTATGTGTTGATGTTTATTCCGGTAGAGCCTGCGTTTCAGGTGGCGATTCAAGCCGACCCTAGCTTAGTCAAAGATGCGATGGAGCAAAACATTATTTTGGTCAGTCCTACGACCCTGCTGGTGGCCCTGCGTACCATTGATAACCTTTGGCGTAATGACAGACAGAACCAGAACGCGCAAGTTATCGCTGAACGCGCGAGCAAGCTTTACGACAAATTACGCCTGTTCGTTGATGATATGGAAAGTCTTGGTAGCTCATTAGATAGAGCCAACCAAAGCTACCAAGGTGCCATGAATAAGCTAGTGACTGGGCGTGGCAATGTGATTCGTCAAGCTGAAAGCTTCAAACACCTTGGTGTTGAAGTGAAAAAATCGATCTCGATTGGGATAGCTGAAATGGCTCAAAATGAGGCTTTTTCAGAAAATGCCTCCTTAGTAGAAAGACAACCCGCTGAGGATAAAGTAAACTAATCGGCCGCAGCGCCTCTAAATAGAGAGTGTACTGTCGATGAGAACTTACCATGGTAGATAACAGCATTATGGACACAAGCGTGCAGACAAATTCAGCAGTAGAGTCAGAAACCACACACTTTGGTTTCGAAACAGTCGCAAAAGACCAGAAAGTCGCGAAAGTAGCAGAGGTATTTCACTCTGTAGCCGCTAAATACGACATCATGAATGACTTAATGTCGGGTGGTGTTCACCGCTTGTGGAAGCGATTCACGATTGATTGCAGTGGCGTTCGCCCTGGTCAACGTATCCTAGACCTAGGTGGTGGTACTGGTGACCTTACTGCGAAATTCTCACGCATCGTTGGTGAAAAAGGCCACGTGGTTCTTGCTGATATCAACAACTCAATGCTGAATGTTGGCCGCGATAAACTGCGTGATAGCGGTATTGTTGGCAATGTACATTACGTTCAAGCGAATGCTGAAGAACTGCCGTTCCCAGACAACTACTTCGATTGCATTACCATCAGCTTTTGTCTGCGTAACGTAACCGACAAAGACCAAGCACTGCGTTCAATGTACCGCGTACTTAAGCCGGGTGGTCGTCTGTTGGTCCTTGAGTTTTCTAAGCCAGTACTTGAGCCTTTATCAAAGGTTTACGATGCCTACTCTTTCCACCTATTGCCAAAAATGGGTGAACTGATTGCTAACGATGCAGACAGCTATCGTTACCTTGCAGAATCTATCCGCATGCACCCGAACCAAGAAACCTTGGAAGGTATGATGCAAGAAGCGGGTTTTGAAAATACGAAATACTTCAACCTAACGGGCGGCATTGTAGCGCTGCACCGCGGTTACAAGTTCTAGTCGAACTTGGTAGCAGGCTCGTAGAGCACGCTAAAAATAAGAATAAAGACAGAACGGATAGGTTAACGCTTATCCGTTTTCAAAGGTAAGGACAGTCATGCCATTTGATCCATTGGTCACCGCGGTTATTGAAACCTCTTTAAATACTTTCGTGAACGATGATCCAGCTTTGGTTCGTCGTTTGTCTCGTTTAAAGGGGCAGATCATTCAAGTTAATTTGAAAGAGCTGAATAAAACTCTCACTTTCGTTTTTAGCCAACAAATCGATGTGTTGTCTGAATACGAAGGGCAACCTGATTGCTACCTATCTTTGAATCTATCGGTACTTCCAGAACTGCGTGAGCAATCGAACATCACCAAACTGATCAAGCAAGATAAGCTGATCTTAGAGGGTGATATTCAACTGGCTCAGAAATTTGCTCAGCTAATGACAGACTGCAAGCCTGACTTGGAAGAGTGGCTATCGCGCGTGACGGGTGATGTGGTTGCTCATACCTTGGTACAAGGCGTTAAGAATGTCGGTGGCCTTGTGGCTAAGCAAGCGACTAAGCATCAAAACCATCTCGCTCAGGTATTAACTGAAGAGTGGAAGATTGCACCAGCACCCTTAGAAGTGGCACATTTTTGCGATCAGGTTGATGACGTGAAAAGCTCAGCTGCACGCCTTGAAGCTAAATTGAACGCTCTGTTGGAGAAAGCATGACCCCAACAGAACTGAAACGTCTTTATCATATTATCAAGGTACAGTTGGAATACGGCCTTGATGAATTGATGCCTGAGCACCAGTTGACCAAAGCCCCTTTGTTGGCCCGAAAGTCACTGTTTTGGCTCAAGAATAAGCATCAAGATAAAGAATTAGGCCACCGCTTGCGCTTAGCATTGCAAGAGTTAGGGCCTGTTTGGATTAAGTTTGGTCAGATGATGTCAACGCGTCGCGACCTATTTCCTCCTCATATCGCGGATCAGCTGGCGCTATTGCAAGACCAAGTGGCGCCGTTTGATGGTCAATTGGCTAAGCGAGATATGGAAAAAGCCCTCGGTGGCAGCCTAGATAACTGGTTTACCGACTTTGATATCGAGCCACTGGCCTCAGCTTCTATCGCTCAGGTGCATACTGCGAAACTCAAAGAGAACGGCCGTGAGATTGTTCTGAAGGTAATTCGCCCTGATATTCGCCCGGTGATTGATGCAGATCTAAAACTGATGCACCGAATGGCGCGTATAGTCGCTAAGTCGCTTCCTGAAGCACGTCGTTTGAAACCTGTTGAGGTAGTTCACGAGTACGAAAAAACGTTACTGGATGAACTAGACCTGCGCCGTGAGGCGGCCAATGCGATTCAACTTCGACGTAATTTTGAAGGCAGTGAAGAGCTGTATGTTCCAGAGGTTATCCCTGATTTAAGCAGTGAAACCTTGATGGTGTCAGAGCGAATCTATGGTATTCAGGTTTCGGATATAGAGACGCTAAACGCCAACGGCACTAACATGAAATTGCTCGCGGAACGTGGTGTGACGGTATTCTTCACCCAAGTATTCCGAGATAGCTTTTTCCATGCAGACATGCACCCAGGCAACGTATTCGTTAACCCCGAAAATCCAGATAACCCGCAGTGGATTGGCTTGGATTGTGGCATTGTCGGCACGCTTAACAGCGAAGATAAGCGTTATTTAGCCGAAAACCTGCTGGCTTTCTTTAATCGAGATTACCGAAAAGTCGCCGAGCTTCACGTGGATTCGGGGTGGGTTCCACATGACACCAACGTCAACGATTTCGAATTCGCGATTCGTATGGTGTGTGAGCCGATTTTTGCAAAACCACTTGGCGAGATCTCATTTGGCCATGTGTTGCTAAACTTATTTAATACAGCAAGACGTTTCAACATGGAGGTTCAACCTCAGTTGGTGCTTCTGCAGAAGACCTTGTTGTATGTGGAAGGCCTAGGCCGCCAGTTGTATCCGCAACTTGATTTGTGGGCAACGGCTAAACCTTTCCTTGAAACCTGGATGATGAATCAGGTGGGGCCGCAAGCTGTGATTAACGCAGTAAAAGAGCGTGCGCCATTCTGGGCAGAAAAACTGCCAGAGCTGCCAGAGCTACTTTATGACAGCTTGCGCCAAGGTAAAGCCATGAACCACAGAATGGATCAGCTTTATCAAGGCTATAGAGATAGTAAGCGTCAGCAAGCAACTGGAAAGTTTTTGTTTGGCGTTGGAGCAACTTTAGTCGTATGCTCCGCAATATTAGTTTCAAGCCCTTATGAGCAGCTATCTATGGGCTGTGGCATCGCAGGTGTCACATTTTGGCTGCTTAGTTGGCGAGCTTACCGTCGTTAGACAGTAGACTCTCTTAATATTTTTTATGTGTAGACAGACCCGAGGACAATGACAATGGGTGGTATCAGTATTTGGCAACTTCTAATCATTGCTGTAATTGTAATTTTACTTTTCGGAACAAAGAAACTGCGCGGTATGGGTGGTGACTTAGGTTCAGCGGTGAAAGGCTTCAAGAAAGCAATGAGCGATGAAGACAAGCCTGCAGATAAGAAAGACGCAGACTTCGAACCAAAGAATATTGAACAGCAGAAGACAGAAGCTAGCGCTGAAACAACTGCTGAAACAAAGAAAGACAAAGAGCAGGCGTAAATCGTGTTTGATATCGGTTTTTGGGAACTGGTATTAATATCTGTCGTTGGGTTAGTGGTTTTAGGACCTGAGCGTTTGCCCGTTGCGATTCGTAGTATTTCCAAGTTTGTTGGACAAGCGAAAAGCATGGCAAACAGTGTGAAAGATGAACTTTCTCACGAGCTTAAGGTGCAAGAGCTGCAAGAAAACCTACGCAAGGCGGAAAAAATGGGTATGGAAGATTTATCTCCAGACCTAAAAGCGTCAGTCGATGAACTCAAGCAGGCCGCTGCTCAAGT
The DNA here is from genome assembly GCF_024347635.1 of Vibrio tasmaniensis. NCBI lineage: Bacteria > Pseudomonadati > Pseudomonadota > Gammaproteobacteria > Vibrionales > Vibrionaceae > Vibrio > Vibrio tasmaniensis. Next base: position 3,107,842 of record NZ_AP025510.1, on the reverse strand, counting down.
TCAACGTCCGTATGCTAAGCCTGAGTCTGATAAGCCAAGTGAGACTGAACCTAGTGTCACGGAAACTGTGGAATCTGAAACCATTCAGGTCAACAGCGAAGCTTCAGCATCGTCAGATAAGAAAGCCGAATAGTCTCGCAAGGAGGAGTCGCCAGATACTTGAGTCGCTAGATGTTTAAGTAGATAGCTATTCAAGTAAATAACTATTCAAGTGGATACCAATTCAACTGGATAGATACACGCGACTCCTTTTCGATCTTCCTGTTTAAGAGGTTTGACATGTCTTCGACTGAGCAGACACAGCCTTTAATTAGCCATCTTCTAGAATTACGTAATCGCCTACTACGTGCGATTGTCGCGGTGCTAGTGATATTTGTCGGGCTAATTTATTTTGCTAATGATATTTATGAATTCGTATCAGCACCTTTGGTAGATCGTCTGCCTGAAGGGGCGACGATGATCGCAACAGATGTTGCATCGCCATTTTTTACACCGCTAAAATTAACCTTAATCGCGTCTATTTTTGTCGCTGTGCCGTTTATTTTGTATCAGGTGTGGGCCTTTGTTGCTCCGGGTTTGTACAAGCATGAAAAACGCTTGATCATGCCGCTATTGGCTTCAAGTTCTTTGCTGTTTTACTGTGGTGTGGCGTTCGCTTACTTCGTAGTATTCCCATTGGTATTTAGTTTCTTCACGGCTATTTCCTTAGGGCAAGTAGAGTTCGCAACAGACATATCAAGTTATCTCGATTTTGTACTCGCGCTGTTCTTTGCTTTTGGTATTGCTTTTGAAGTACCAGTCGCGATTATCTTGTTATGTTGGACGGGGGCGACAACGCCTAAGGCTCTGTCTGAAAAGCGTCCGTACATTGTTGTCGGTGCTTTTATCGTCGGTATGATGCTGACACCTCCCGATATGATCTCGCAGACACTGTTGGCGATTCCAATGTGTATTCTGTTTGAGATTGGTCTGTTCTTCGCGCGTTTCTATGTGCGTAAGCCAGATGCGGATGAAGAGGAAGAAGCTGAGTCTTGATTCTGCTGTAAGAACATAATTGCTAGAGTCCTTCAGCAAAAATCACACAATAAAAAAGCGGCCCGAGGCCGCTTTTTTATTGTGTCTGTTTATCGAATGTCGATTATACCATTGTCATAAATAACGGGTTACGCTCACTTGTTTTAAAGCTCGATCACTGCGTTACTTCTGATGACTTACTGTGATTGGATATTATAAACCAAACAGTAATTTAGCGTTGCTGGTCGTTATACTGTCGACTTCTTCAAGGGTAATCCCGCGCAATTCAGCGATGCGTTTTGCTACCAATTCCGTGTAGGCTGGCTCATTACGTTTACCGCGATTGGGTGTTGGTGCTAAATACGGGCAATCTGTCTCTAGAATGACGTAATTCATATCAAGATGTGGAATCACCTTGTCCATTCCTGAGTTCTTAAAGGTCGATACACCGCCTAAACCTAAGTGAAAGCCTAGCTCGTTGATTGCTTGGGCCTCCTCTAAGCTGCTGCCAAAGCAGTGGAATACGCCACGTAAGCTGCCGTCTTGTTCTTTACGAAGTAGAGTCAGTGTCTCTTCAATGGAATCACGAGTGTGGATCACCACAGGCAGATCGAGCTCTTTTGCCCATTGCAGTTGAGTCACGAAAGCCATCTCTTGTTCAGCCTTGAAGGTTTTATCCCAGTACAAGTCGATACCAATCTCACCCACGGCGATAAAGTCATGTTTATCAAACCAAGCTCTAATCGTTTTGAGGGTTTGCTCGATATTCGCATCCACATAACAAGGGTGTAAGCCCATCATTGAACGGCACACATCAGGAAACTGAGCTTCCGTCGCTAGCATTGGCTCGATAGATTCTAAATCGATGTTCGGCAATAGAATGGTATCAATACCTTGAGCCAGTGCGCGCTGCACCACTTGTTCACGGTCTTCATCGAATTCGCTCGCGTAAATATGAGCATGGGTGTCGATCATTATTTTGTCCTGAAAGCAGTCTTTACTGAGTTGTCATGAGTATACGGCAGTGTGAGGAGAAGGTCATTTTTTGCCATTTATCCCTGTTTTTGAGTGGGTTTTATATTTTACTGCTAGCGTCCTGAGCCATCAGTGATATGCTTTTGCCTGTATTTAGCACTTTTCATATCTAAGCATTTCGGTGCTTAGACTAGGCAAGGAGAATCTAGTGTCTGTTTCAATTCAAGGTCAATTCCCAGGTCGCCGTATGCGCCGTATGCGTAAGCACGACTTTAGCCGTCGCCTAATGGCAGAAAATCAATTGTCTGTGGATGACCTCATCTACCCAATGTTTATCCTGATGGGTAAAGACCGCCGCGAGCCTGTCGAGTCAATGCCGGGTGTTGAACGCTTGTCGATCGATCTGATGCTTGAAGAAGCGGATTACCTGTCAAAATTGGGTGTTCCGGCGATTGCTCTGTTTCCGGTCGTGAACCAAGATGCTAAAAGCTTATGCGCGGCTGAAGCTCATAATTCAGAAGGTTTGGTGCAGCGTGCGGTACGTTCATTAAAAGAGCACGTGCCAAATATGGGTGTGATTACTGATGTTGCACTGGACCCATTCACTACTCACGGCCAGGACGGCATCATCGATGAAGATGGTTACGTGATGAATGATGAAACGACTGAAGTGTTGATTCAGCAGGCGTTATCGCATGCTGAAGCCGGTGCAGATGTGGTTGCTCCGTCGGATATGATGGATGGTCGTATTGGTAAGATCCGTGAAGCATTAGAAGAAGCGGGCTATATTCATACTCAGATTATGGCGTACTCTGCGAAATACGCATCGTGCTATTACGGCCCATTCCGTGATGCAGTCGGTAGTGCTTCGAACCTGAAAGGTGGTAATAAAAAGAACTACCAGATGGATCCTGCGAACAGCGATGAAGCGATTCATGAAGTGGCGATGGATCTTAATGAAGGTGCAGACATGGTGATGGTTAAGCCTGGCATGCCTTACCTTGATATCGTGCGTCGTGTGAAGTATGAACTTCAAGCGCCAACGTATGCTTACCAAGTGTCTGGTGAGTACGCGATGCATAAAGCGGCGATTCAAAACGGTTGGCTGAAAGAGCGCGAAACCGTAATGGAATCACTGTTGTGCTTTAAGCGTGCTGGCGCGGATGGCATCTTGACTTACTTTGCTAAAGATGTGGCAGAGTGGCTTGCTGCAGACAATGCACAAGCAGCCAAGCACTTAAAAGAAAAGTAATGATTTAGCGTTCAATTAGATGAATCAATTAAAGGGTTGGCCATTGTGTCAGCCCTTTTGTTTATGAGGAGAACAAGTATGTCTGTAATCGTGCGTGAAGGTTCACTGGAAGAGGTTGTGTCTGTTGCCGAGCAGATCTCTGAGTTTGCTCGAAAAGAGAGTGTCGCTTCACTGACAGCTCGACTTGAAGGGAAAAAGAGCCTGATCTTAGTGGCTGAAGAGGCGAACGTGTTACTCGGCTTTAAAATTGGTTATGAGCTTAACTCAAATACTTTCTATAGCTGGTTTGGTGGTGTGTCACCGTTTGCAAGAAATAAGGGTGTCGCACAGGCTCAATTAGATGTTCAGGAGCTGTGGGCACAAGAGCGGGGTTATGAGCATCTGAAAGTAAAATCTCGTAACCAGTTTCCTGCGATGCTGTGTTTACTATTGAAAAATGGCTATCGAATAGAAAAACTGGTAGAAAAAGAAGAGATTAATGAAAATCGAATCCATTTCGTGAAGCAATTATCAGCTTAATGATTTGCTTTATTGGGGGGATAAATCATTTTAAATGAATTTAATGAGATTTATTATCATTTAGTTGTTGACTATTAAATGAGAATCATTATTATTAACCCTGTCTTAGGGAATGAGGAAATGTTCACAAGGATGTTAAGTACTCAAGTATCAACTTGGTTACCCAACAGAATTCTCGCGAACTTGTACTAAGTTCTTTTTGACACGACATTGCTCACATTGCTTCCAGTGTAATTTATAGCTTTTAGGTAAAGCTGTGGTATTCAATTTGAATGGCTTTACCAGTTTTTGCTAGGCGACATCTTCGGGTGTCGCTTTTTTTATACCTCCAATTCAACAATATGCATATTTAGTGGCACGTTTTTTTATGAATAAAACACCATCAGCATTCTTTTCCACAATGCAGGATCGTAAAAAGATCGTTGATCATCTGTTCGATCTGTAAAATTGTTCTTTATTTTCAGTGTGTTGTTGGTGTTTTTTGATTTGTTAACCTTACTTCTCAACAGGGTGGATAAATAATATAAACAGAGTTATCCACAGAACGCTTGCGTCTAAGAACAAAAAACAACAACAAATCGATTATAACGAATACAACCGAGTGAACGGATACAGATCGACAACATGGAATCCAACCAACAGACGTGGCATTCTTAACAGATAATTTCTGTACTTATTGGATACACAAACATTATGGCTCGTATTCCTGATAATCCATTGATCCTGATCGATGGCTCTTCTTACCTATATCGCGCGTTCCATGCTTACCCTGGCACCATGAGTAATGGTGATATCCCAACCAACGCTGTTTACGGCGTGGTTAACATGCTACGCAGCATGATGCGTCAATTTGCTTCTGATCGTATTGCGGTAATTTTTGATGCGAAAGGAAAGACGTTCCGTGATGACATGTACCCAGAGTACAAAGCAAACCGTCCACCAATGCCCGATGACCTTCGTTGCCAAATAGAACCATTGCACAATGTGATTCGAGCAATGGGCTTGCCACTTATCTCTATTCCCGGTGTTGAAGCGGATGATGTGATTGGTACGCTTGCTTCTCAAGCTTCTGCGATGGGGATGCCTGTACTTATCAGTACTGGTGATAAAGATATGGCGCAGTTAGTTGATGACAACGTTACTCTGATCAACACCATGACCAACGTGGTAATGGATCGCGAAGGTGTGATTGAGAAGTTTGGTATCCCACCAGAACTGATCATCGATTATTTGGCACTGATGGGCGATAAAGTCGATAACATCCCTGGTGTTCCGGGTGTGGGTGACAAGACAGCGACGGCTTTACTACAAGGCATTGGTAGTATCGAAAAGTTGTATCAGAATCTTGATGATATTGCGGCGCTTGGTTTCCGCGGTTCGAAGACGATGGCTAAGAAGCTGGCTGATAATAAAGCCAATGCTGACATGTCCTACGAGCTTGCAACAATCAAGCTAGATGTTGAGCTTGAAGAGACGCCTGAGTCATTGGTAAAAGCACAACCCAATATCGATGAGTTGATCAAGTTATACGGTCAACTGGTCTTTAAATCTTGGTTGAACGAGCTGCTTGAAGGCGGCAGTGGTGTGGTTGAAGCTGATGAAAAATCGGGATCAGTACGCAGCAGCGCTTCTGCAACAACGTCTACTGTAGAGATGAATACGTCTGCTGTGACGATTGATCGCAGTAACTACGAAACGATTCTAGATGAAGCGTCATTCAATGTTTGGTTAGAAAAGCTTAAAGCAGCTGAATTGTTTGCTTTTGATACTGAGACAGACAGCCTTGATTACATGGTCGCGAATCTAGTCGGTCTATCATTTGCGACGGAAGAGGGCGTTGCCGCTTACGTACCAGTTGCTCATGATTACCTAGATGCACCGCAACAGCTGGATCGTGATTGGGTACTTGAACAACTTAAACCGATTCTTGAAGATGATGCTCAAGCTAAAGTGGGTCAAAACCTGAAGTACGATATGAGTGTGCTAGCGCGCTATGGTATCGAGATGAAAGGCATCAAACACGATACCATGCTGGCTTCTTACGTTTTCAATAGTGTAGGTGGCAAGCACGATATGGACAGTCTAGCGCTACGCTTCCTACAGCATAGCTGCATCTCATTTGAGCAAATCGCAGGTAAAGGTAAGAAACAGCTTACTTTCAACCAGATTGAGCTAGGTGAAGCCTCTCCGTACGCCGCAGAAGATGCTGACGTGACACTACGTCTGCATAACCGCCTGATGGAAAATATTGAGCAAGATGAAAAGCTTAAAACCATCTATGAAGAAATCGAAGTACCGCTGATCCCTGTTATGTCTCGCATTGAACGCACTGGTGTATTCATTGATGACATGTTGCTAGGCGCTCAATCGCAAGAGATTGCGGTTCGTCTGGATGAGCTAGAGCAGAAAGCTTACGAGATTGCAGAGCAAGAGTTCAACATGAAATCGCCAAAACAACTGCAAGCGATCCTGTTTGAGAAAATGGGTCTGCCAGTTATCAAGAAAACGCCATCAGGTGCGCCTTCAACTAACGAGGAAGTGTTGCAAGAGCTGGCGCTTGATTACCCGTTGCCTAAGCTGATCATTGAGTATCGTGGTCTTGCTAAGCTGAAGTCGACTTACACCGATAAACTGCCGAAGATGATCAACGCTGAAACGGGTCGCGTTCATACTTCTTACCACCAAGCGGTAACGGCAACCGGTCGTTTGTCTTCTACTGATCCAAACCTCCAGAACATCCCAATTCGTAATGAAGAAGGTCGTCGTATTCGCCAAGCATTCGTTGCACAACATGGTTGGAAGATTCTAGCAGTCGATTACTCTCAAATTGAATTGCGTATCATGGCGCACCTTTCGGGTGATAAAGCGCTGCTGGAAGCATTCCAACAAGGCAAAGATATCCACGCGGCAACGGCTGCTGAGATTATCGGCGTGGCTATTGATCAAGTTACCACTGAACAGCGTCGTCGTGCTAAAGCCGTTAACTTCGGTCTTATCTACGGCATGAGTGCCTTTGGCTTGGCTAAGCAATTGGGTATTCCTCGTGGCGAAGCACAACACTACATGGATACTTACTTCGAACGTTACCCTGGCGTGATGCAGTATATGGAAGACACACGTAGTGCGGCTTCAGAGCAAGGCTTTGTTGAAACCATTTACGGTCGTCGATTGCATCTTCCTGAAATTCAATCTCGTAATGGCATGCGTCGTAAAGCGGCTGAACGTGCGGCGATCAACGCACCAATGCAAGGGACAGCTGCTGACATTATTAAGAAAGCGATGCTGCTAGTGGATGAATGGATTCAAGCGGAAGGTGATGGTCGTGTGAAACTGCTTATGCAAGTACACGATGAATTGGTCTTCGAAGTGGAAGAGTCAGCTTTAGCCGAAATTGAAAGTAAAGTACAACAATTGATGGAATCCGCTGCAGAGCTTGAAGTACCGCTGGTCGCGGAAGCTGGCCACGGTGACAACTGGGATCAAGCCCACTAATCAGTTTTTGACCTTATTGAGTAAATTAGTATGAGCCAGTGCACAAACACTGGCTTTTTTTTGTCTCGAATAAAGTTGAGCTACAAGAAGAGCTTGGGTGTTTTAATAAAACATTCATGAAAAAAAACTACAAAAACGGTTTTCATTTCTGAGCAATTGTTGTACATTAAATCTTGTAGGGTACAGAGGTAAGATGTTCTATCTTTCAGACCTTTTGTTTCACGTTATTGGATTAGGCTGATTCAGCCGCCCCAGTCAGTATTTGACTGGGGCGTTTTTTCTTGTGCCAAAGAAAAATATGTCCAACCTACTATTACCCCCGTAAATCTCCCATTTTTAGTGCCTTTTGTTACACTTATCCAAACTCCGCGATAAACACCTGATTACCTTAGATCTGGAATTCGATCAGCATTTGGTAATTTAAATTCGCCTCTAAGTTGATTGTTTTATTCTTGAAAATAACTTTTATTTTACAAGTAACTCATAATGCATTGATCACTTACGTCTTACTTATCAGTATATTGAGTGGGTGAATGCTCAATGTAATCCATGATTTCTTGTTGTTTCTCGGTGCTGTATTTCAGAGCTTCGGCGGTGATCTGGATAGATTGCGCCATAGAAGAGATATTGTTGGTCGCTTTCACTAAGGTTTGCTGCATGGGTTTTAGGATAACTAGGTAGATAGCAGTCAAAGCGATAACAATGACAGCGATAACGGCTGCTAACGCAATGATGATCTTGGTCTGAATATCATCCAACAGCATTTGACTGGTCTTTTTAAAGGCGAGTCGAGATTGGTCTAAGGCTTGTGGGAGTTGATTGAGTGATGTCTTGGTAGAGCTCGCAAGCTGATTGATGCTTTCAACGGTTTGATTTAGGGCTTGTTGTTGGTCGTCGCTGAGGTTGGGGTTGTTGACGATCGCCTGCAAAGATTGCGATATCACCTCAAGAGACTCACTCGCTTCTTGGGCGTACTTTTCCATGCCTTCTAGGTCTAAGGTCATATCGACATTGATTAATGGGGCTTGTTCTTGTTCTGCTTCAGAGGCGAACCCTGTCAATGAGACCAGCATGAGTGCAATTATGGCCAACGGTGTTTTCCACATGAGTATTCCTTTCTCATTGTTCTGTTTATTTAGATGTGTCTTTTAGTATGGTTCACTTCTAGTGGCTTTAGTGGGTAAATCCGATCTTTAACACTAAAAACTTAGGCTTAACTCACTAATTTTTGGGCAAAAAAATACCCCATCTATAAAAGGCAGGGTATTAATAAGGCTAAACCACGTGTTGTGAGTGCTTTAACCTCTAATTATAGATAAAGCTCTATATAGAAGAACTACTCTGAGTCGTTTTGCTCTTCGTCTGCTAGCTCATCAATGATCTGATCAGCAAACACAGGTGCAAACCACTCGTCCATCTTGGCACGCAGTTGATCAACACCGATGCCCTTCATTGAAGAGAAGACATCAACGGCAACATCACCACCGAAAGATTTCGCATCATTACGAATTTTTAGTAGCTGTGCTTTACGCGCGCCACTTTTCAGTTTGTCTGCTTTTGTTAACAAAACTTGTACCGGGATACGGCTATCGATAGCCCAGTAGATCATTTGTTGGTCAAGGTCTTTCATTGGGTGACGGATATCCATCAATACCACTAAACCTTTTAGGCTTTCACGTCGTTGTAGGTATTCGCCTAGCGACTTCTGCCATTTTTTCTTCATCTCAAGCGGTACTTGAGCAAAGCCATATCCAGGTAAATCGACGATATGACAGCCGTCGGTAACCTTAAATAGGTTAATTAGCTGAGTTCGACCGGGTGTTTTACTGGTTTTCGCCAAGCTTTTTTGGTTTGTAACGCGGTTTAGTGCGCTAGATTTACCAGCATTGGAGCGTCCTGCAAACGCAATTTCGATCCCTTCGTCTTCTGGTAAGTGACGAATATCAGGTGCACTGGTAATGAAATGCGTGTTTTGATAATGAATTTTTACGCTCACTGTTAACTCCATCTCGACTTTGTGTAGTCGATTGATTACTTTTTTGTGAATTTGTGTAAAATAACCGTGCTCGGCATAAGGTCGCCTATTGTACCATGAGTGGCAACATAGAGTGGTACTGGAAGCTTGATAATTATAATGGAATGTCATGAAGAAATTAGCGCTAATTTTGAGTCTTTTAGCCAGCTGCTCAGTATGGGCTCAAGGTAGTATTGAAGCTGGTAAAGCCAAATCACAAACATGTGTTGCCTGCCACGGTGCTGACGGCAACAGTCTGATCACTCAGTACCCTAAGCTGGCTGGTCAACACGAGAAATACCTAGAGAAGCAGTTAAAAGAGCTTAAGCTAGGTATGACGAGTGGTGGTAAGCAAGGTCGTTACGAGCCTGTAATGGGTGCAATGGCGATGCCTTTATCTGAAGAAGATATGGCTGACCTAGCGGCATACTACGCATCTCTCCCTATCTCTAGTAACTCTACTCCTGAAAATGTAGTAGATGAAGGTAAGGTTCTTTACACAGCGGGTAACGCAGAACGCGGCGTAACGGCTTGTATTGCTTGTCACGGCCCTCGTGGTAATGGTACCGAACTTTCTGGTTTCCCTAAGATTTCAGGTCAGCACGCAGATTACATCAAGGCTCAACTTGAGAAATTCCGCGATGGTAACCGTAATAACGACATGAATGCGATGATGCGTGATGTAGCTAAAAAGTTAACAGACGCAGATATTGATACCTTATCGAAGTACGTTGGTGGTTTACACTAATATGTCGGTTTCTTGCTCTTAGCCAGGGCAATGAAATGTACGTTCGAGCGAGATTGAAGAGACGCCCCGATCAGTAATGGTTGGGGCGTTTTCTTTTGTATTGATTTCATTTATGCGTTTTGTGTTAATGTCAAATTTATCAATGTGTGTTCGAATTGTGTACAAAAGTGTGAGCTCGCACTCTTGTAGTCTTTTTGTAAAAAGGTAAAGTAGCCGCCAACAGCTAGGAGCTGACTTAGATACGGATGGTCATCTAGTCTAACGGTATAGACAGAAACGGATCAGGCTAGGACAGCCCAGTAACAAGGTGTTAGAAAAGGATAGCCAAAACTCATCAGGACGATGAACAACAAACAAATTTGGCATGGAAAGCACCAATAACAAATGGAGATTTGTGTACCAAGTTGAGTATGCAAATTTTGGCCGATATAGGCAGATTTAGAGAGCGATAGGTTTTCCTATCGCTTTTTTTATTGATTTGATGAAAAAACACCCAATACCTCTCCACTATAAACTCAGTTTCTGGTATGTTTCGCATCCCTGTTTAAGGATGTGCTATGTATACTTGTCCCTTATGCCATCACCAAGGCGTGAATCACTATTTTGAAGACAAACGCAGAGCCTATCTGCAATGTCAGCAATGTGAACTGGTATTTGTTAAACCTGAACAAAGGTTAGAAGCAAAAGAAGAGAAAGCACACTATGATCTCCATGAGAACGATCCTAGTGATGCAGGTTATCGCCGTTTTCTATCTCGCATCGCGGATCCACTAACAGACAAAATTTCATCTAACTCACACGGGTTGGATTTTGGTTGTGGCCCAGGCCCTACGCTATCTATTATGTTAGAAGAAGCCGGACACACCATGGAGTTGTACGATATCTATTACCACCCAGAAGCTTCTGTGTTGGAAAAAACGTATGACTTTATGACTGCCACGGAGGTGATAGAGCATCTTTATCACCCAGACAAAGTGTGGCAGCAATGGTTGAATTTAGTTAAACCCAAGGGCTGGATTGGTCTTATGACTAAGCTAGTAATAGACGTAGACGCGTTTGCTGGTTGGCACTACAAGAATGACCCGACACATGTCGTCTTCTTTAGTCGTCAAACATTCCAGTTTTTGGCAGAGCGGGATAAGCTCGAACTAGAATTTTTTGGAAATGATGTAATTTTACTGAGGAAAGTGCAGTAATGGGTCGTAGTAAGAAATCAAGAAAGCCGGGAGCACTTGGCGCTCCGGAACCTATGGTTACTCGTAACCGTAGTGAATCTGATGTTGAAGGTCGTGAACGTAAGCGTGTTAAAAAGCGTAAAGGCCTTAAGTCTGGCAGCCGTCACTCAGATGGTAGCGAAGCAAAACAGCGTAAAGCTGCACTAGCTCGCGACCCTCGTTTAGGCAGCAAGAAAAAAATCCCGCTGATTGTTGAACCAGCGAAGAAGCCGACGAAACAAGAGCGCAAGCTATCTAACGAGCAAGAGTTAGAGATGCTTGAGAATGATGCTCAACTGAACACACTGCTAGATCGTATCGAAAATGGTGAAAACCTAGGTGCAGGTCTACAGAAGTTTGTTGATGAGAAACTTGATCGTATAGAACACCTAATGGGCCGCTTAGGTCTACTAGAGCCAGAAGACGATGAAGAAGAGATCTTCGAAGAAGCACCGGTTGCCTCTAAGAAGAAAGCGAGCTCTGACGAAGACTTGCTATCTCAATTCGAAGATTTCGATTTAGACAGCTTTAAAGGTTAATAGCCAATGAACGTAACCTTATTAGCAATTGCTGGTGGAATTATCATTCTCGGCTTGGGCTCTTACGCAGGTTACCTTCTACTTCAAGTGAAGAAGCAGACGGAGTTGCAAAAGCAGCATCAAACACTTGCCATTGAAAAACGTAACGCGACGATTTACGAAAACGTAAATACTTTGTGCTTAGCGGGTATTCAAGGCCAGTGTGATTTACCTGAGATCAGTATCCGAGTGTGTATCATTATGGATAATGTTCAGGGTGATGAGCGTGTCGATTTTGATTCTGAGTATCCTGCTCTTTCTGAGCTGTACCATATCGTAAAAGATATGGCTCGCGGAGATGCAAGGCAGGAACTGACCAAGAAAGAGCGCATGCAGCAGAATCTCACACGCCATAAGGCGGAGACTCGCTTGAATGATGCGGTCATCGAAGATTTGAAAAGGTTGCAGGAGAAGGTTAAACCGCTCAACAACCAAATCAATATTCAGATGATCTAGTCACTAAGACTATTTAATATAGAGGCTTGTCTAACATTCCGTGTTTAAGACGCTCTGCTTTTAATCTCTATGCCTTTAAGACGCTTTGTCTTAAAGGCATATTGTTTTTAAGTCGCCTTGTCTTTAATAGACGATGTTAAATGAGCCTTCTTACCTTTTGCGTCTCGTTAATCCCGACGCTTTGTTAGTGATCAAGCTAGCAGTTCTGAGTTTTTGTCTGAAAAATTGATTTTGTCTTGGAACGACCTTACTGGTCGTGTGGCAAAATAACCCGTCTATATTTTAATGTATGTAAAATGATTTGAGAGACCTTAGGTTCTCGCGGATCTAAATTGGAAGTACCGCTATGTCGAGCAAGCCAGTAACAACGAATCAGCAAATCGTTTGGGATCAAGAAATCTTAAACAAGTACAACTATTCGGGACCTCGTTACACCTCATACCCAACTGCGTTGGAGTTTCATGAAGCGTTTACTGTCGCTGATTACGACATGGCGTGTACTCAATATCCTGATCGTCCACTCTCTCTTTACGTGCATATCCCATTTTGTCACAAGCTTTGTTACTACTGTGGTTGTAATAAAGTCATTACTCGTCACTCGCATAAAGCGGATGAGTACTTGGATGTGATTGAACATGAAATCCGCCAGCGCGCCTCTTTATTGAATGGCCGTAAAGTGACTCAACTGCACTTCGGTGGTGGTACACCAACGTTCTTGACCAAAACACAAATCACTCGTTTGATGGGTATTTTGCGTGAAGAGTTTAACTTCACCGCTGACGCCGAAATCAGTATTGAAGTTGACCCGCGTGAAATTGAGCTAGACGTACTTGACCACCTTCGTAATGAAGGCTTCAACCGCCTGAGCATTGGTGTGCAAGACTTCAATAAAGAAGTACAGAAATTGGTTAACCGTGAGCAAGATGAAGAGTTCATCATTGCCATGGTTCAACGTGCGACAGAGTTAGGCTTCCGTTCAACTAACCTGGATTTGATCTACGGCCTACCAAAGCAGACTCAAGCTTTGTTCGCTGAAACATTGAAGCAAGTGTTAGAAATGAAACCGGGTCGTTTATCTGTATTTAACTACGCACACATGCCGCAACTGTTTGCTGCGCAGCGTAAGATTAAAGATGAAGATCTACCTGAAGCTAAAGAGAAGATGGCTATCTTACAAGATACTATCGAGACGCTAACCGGTGCGGGTTACCAGTTTATCGGTATGGATCACTTCGCATTACCTGAAGATGAGCTAGCAGTAGCACAACGTGAAGGTATTCTGCATCGTAACTTCCAAGGTTACACCACTCAAGGTGAAGCTGACCTAATTGGTTTCGGTGTTTCTGCGATTTCTATGGTTGGGGATGCTTACGCACAAAACCAGAAAGAGCTGAAGAAGTACTACGCTCAGGTGAATGATCTGCGTCATGCACTTTGGAAAGGTGTGGCACTAGACAGTGACGACTTACTACGTCGTGAAGTGATTAAGCAGCTTATCTGTAACTTTAAGCTTGATAAAACCATGATCGAATCTGAGTTCTCGGTTAACTTTAATCGCTACTTCAAAGAAGATTTAGAGCTTCTACAAACCTTTATCAACGATGAGTTGGTTGAAGTCGATGATAAAGAAATCCGCGTGACTTTGCGTGGCCGTTTGCTGATCCGTAACATCTGTATGTGTTTTGATAAATACCTACGAGCCAAGGCTCGCCAACAGCAATTCTCTCGCGTCATTTAATAGCTCGATAGAGAATAGAAAAATAAAAATGCCAGCATTATGCTGGCATTTTTGTATCTGACTCATTCGATTTCTGCTTGATTTAGGCAAGGCTCTCTTTGGTGCTCTGTTTGGCCTCTGCGCTTTGTTCGACTTTGTTATTCGCTTTAAACTTGGTGTTTTTCTTGGTGCCGAGGTCGGTAGGCCATTGGTCAAACGGAACTGGACGACTGTATAAGAAACCTTGAGCTAATGGGCACTGTAGCTGCTTGAGCAGTTCAGCTTGCTGTTGTGTTTCAACGCCTTCTGCCACCAAACTCACTTTGAAACCCTTGGTAATGTTGACGATGGCCGCGACGATGGAGCTGTCTAGGTTCTCTTTTTCCAATTTACTGACGAAGCTGCGATCGATCTTTAAGCAATCAAATGGCAGTTTGTGTAAGTAAGCCAGTGACGAATAGCCGGTACCAAAGTCATCAATTGCAATCGAGATGCCTAGTGCTTTTAGCGTCAGCATATTATCGATGATGGTTTGGTCATTGTCGACGATGCGTGATTCAGTGATCTCTAGTGTCAGGTTTTGGGCTGGTAACTTGGTGTCACGCAGCGTGGTTTTAACCAATTCAATGAATCCGCTTTCACTCAGTTGGTCGACAGATAAGTTAACGTGAATAGAGAAGTCTTTATCCCATTTTCCTGATTCAATCGCAATTGCAGTATCTCGACACGACTTGTGCAAGATCTGCTTACCAATGTCGTAGATCAATCCTGTTTCTTCTGCTAAAGGAATGAACTCCAAAGGTGAGATTATACCCTCGTCCGTTACCCAACGAGCCAAAGCCTCGGCACCTATGGTAGCTCCAGATTCCAGGTCGATTATAGGCTGATAGAAGGGCTCGAACTGCTGAAGCTCAATTGCCTTGTTAAGACGTGCCAGCATCTTGGTACGATATCTCGATGCTTTGCCCATTTCTGGGTTGTAAATACTGACGCTGGTTTTGTCTTGCTTTGCGTTGCTCAAGGCTATGCTGCTGTTGCGTAGCAGCAGTGTAATGTCGTTGACGTTCGAGACATTCACAACACCCATTGATACTTTGATGACCACGCTTTCTGATTCCATGGCAAATGGGGAGGTAAAGATTCGAAGTAAGCGACTCGTCAGTAGTTGAACGTCATCTATTTGATTGATGTTAGGAGCGTAAATCGCAAATTCATCCCCGCCAGTTCGAGCTAACAGGAAGTTCGATGGTAGCGTACCTCTTAAACGAGCGGCCGCAATGATAAGCAGTTGGTCACCATTGTAATGGCCGAGGCTATCATTAATATCTCGAAAGCGGTCAATACCAATTAAATAAAGTGTACCTTTTTCGTTTTCAGGGTTTTTCTTGGCTGTATCAATAAAGCCTTCGCGACTATACAGTTTGGTTAATGAGTCATAGGTAAGTTGAGCCTGTAGCGCCTGAAAAGAAGCCTTTAAGTTGTTGGTCATTTCATTAAATGACTCAGTTAACATGCTAATTTCATAGATATTGCCCGTTTTGGGCATGCTCGTATCCCAGTCACCTTTGGCGAGGCGCTTTGCTGCTCCTGCAGTTGAAGTGATGGGTTGAGTTACGCGATTAAAGGCAATTAATCCAGCGATAATACCAATGCAACTGAGCATTAGACCGAGTAACCAGCTGTTTCTTTGGTTTTCTGGTAACTCACCAAGCAGACTGCTTTCCGGGATCGACATACCAATAACCCAAGTGATGCCGTATTCATCTTCATAGGGCGTGATCTGGCTGAAGTAGCGTTCGTTATCTAAATGAAAGCTAAAGCGCTGTACACCCAAGTTATCGATGAGATGAAACTTGTCTACGTAATGGGCACTTTCACGTATTACAGAATTAGTGCTCTCTGTCGCTAATAAGCGCTGACCTTTATCTGTTTTTCCCGTTCCCCAAGATACCACGCTGCCTCCGCCCGAATGAGCGATTAAGCGCTGTTGCTTATCAATAATATAGACAGAGGCATCCGTTTTATCTTTGAGATCCTTGAGAAAAGCATTAAAGGTGTTGATTTTGATATCACTGGCGAGGACACCTTTGAGCTCGTTATCACTATAGATAGGAGCGAGAGCCGATAAAGTGATCTCTTGTCGTTCATCTGCATTGGCATAAATTGATGACCATACAGCCTTGTTCTGTGTCACTACTGGAGTGTACCAAGGGCGAATTCTAGGGTCATAACCTGAAATTATGGTTCGAATGTCTCCGCTAATCGTATTACCACGATAAATGACAAGTTTGCCTTGAGTTCGATCATCCCGGGCCATTAAAGTTAAGCCATGATTCGTTTCTTTGCGAAAGCCGACATAGTTACCATCTTTGGAACCAAAGCCGATCACATCAAGCTGAGGGATAGCTTGAAAATGCGCAGAAAACTTATAAAGAATATAGTCTTGAACCTGACTAAGATTTCCCTCTTTATAAAGGTTGTGATAACCGATGTTATGACTTAGTGAAAGGTTAGCGTGAAACGGCTTGTCTAAAAAATCGGCAAGGCTTTGATGAACGTTATCAGTGAGTGATGCTAGTTGGCGTGCACTAATATCACTCACCATCTCCTTGTAGCTTTGCTTTTGAGTGAAAATCATTACGCCCATAGTGAAGAGAAATATCATCACGAATGGCAGAACCACTGCGGTTCTCAAGGTAATTTGTGTTTTCAAAGACATCTTTAGCTACAGTTTGGATAGATAGTGTACTGTAATTGTACCGATACTATTCAAAGCAAGCGACACTTTTTTAGCATTAAAAAATATGTATCTAGAGGCATATAAGGATCAGTACAACTCTTTGAGTTTACGAGTAAGGGTATTTCTTCCCCATCCTAAAACTTTCGCTGCATCTTGTTTATGGCCATTAGTATGGTTGAGTGCGGCCTCTAATAATATACGTTCAAACTCGGGTAGAGCATAAGTCAGCAGCTCTTTTTCGCCGGAATCAAGCGCACTCTTGGCCCAATTAGCCAGCAGTTGTTGCCAATTACCATCAGTACCTTCGCTGATCACAACCTTCTCTTCCAATAACTCAGGAGGCAGATCCGAAGGAAGTATTTCACTACCACTCGCCATTACTGTTAACCAACGACAAATGTTCTCAAGCTGACGAACGTTACCCGGCCAATTGAGTTGATTGAGCTTCAAAATAGTCTCTGGATGCAGTGTCTTCACTTCAACACCGAGCTCTTCAGCGGCTGATGCTAGGAAGTGGTGAGTCAGCTTTTCGATGTCCTGTTTACGTTCGCGTAGTGCCGGAATATGGATTCGGATAACATTGAGTCGATGAAAAAGGTCTTCACGGAAACCACCGTCATGCACCAAACGTTCAAGATCTTGGTGGGTTGCGGCAACGATACGAACATCGACCTTAACCGCAGAATGTCCACCTACGCGATAAAACTGGCCATCAGACAGCACGCGCAGTAGTCGAGTCTGAATATCGAGTGGCATGTCGCCAATCTCATCAAGAAACAGAGTACCGCCGTTGGCTTGCTCGAAGCGTCCTTGGCGAACGCTGTTGGCTCCAGTAAACGCGCCTTTTTCGTGGCCAAACAGTTCTGACTCGATGAGATCTTTGGGAATCGCCGCCATGTTCAGGGCGATAAAGGGCTTTTTCGCTCTTGGGCTGTGACGATGTAAGGCGTGTGCGACTAGTTCTTTACCTGTACCTGATTCACCATTGATCAGTACGGAAATGGATGACCGAGACAAACGACCAATGGCGCGGAAGACTTCCTGCATCGCAGGCGCTTCGCCAATGATTTCTGGCGCGTTGGTGTCTTCTACTGCTTCACTCGCCTGTTCGCGTTTTTGCTCTTGGCTGTGGGCGATTGCTCGCTCTACTAAAGTCAGTGTCTCATCGATATCAAACGGCTTAGGCAGATACTCAAAAGCGCCTTTTTGATAAGCATTCACCGCTGCATCAAGGTCTGAGTGCGCGGTCATAATGATCACTGGCAGGTCGGGAGAGCGTTGATGAACCTGATGCAAAAGCTCAATACCGTCAATGCCGGGCATGCGAATATCAGATACCAGTACATCTGGCGTCTCGCGCTCAAGAGCAAGTAATACGCTCTCTGCATCAGCAAATGTTTCACACTTTATATCCGCAGATGAAAGTGTTTTCTCTACTACCCAGCGGATAGAGCTGTCGTCATCGACGACCCAAACGTATCCCTTACTCATAATTCAATTCCTTTGCAGCCAAATCTATTGTGATAATCATTGTTGTTTTTATTGTTCGGTATTCAGTGTTGCCAATGAAACGTTGTTTCCAGTGGGAGACACAGCTTTGCTTATATCGGCAAATAAATCGTGAATGTGGTGTTGCCCGGCCAGCTTTCAACATCAATTTTGCCATTGTGCTGATCGATCAGGTTTTGAGATATCGATAGCCCTAAGCCAGTGCCTCCTTCTCGTCCGCTGACCATTGGGTAAAACAGGGTGTCTTTCAATTCATCGGGGATACCCGGGCCGTTGTCGCAGATCTCAATGCGAGCGGCGAGTTTGTGTCGCTGACCATGAATGTTTGCTTGATGCACCGTTCTGGTGCGAATGGTGATTTTTCCTGATTCTTGAGTCTTCAGAATCTGAGCTGCGTTGCTCACTATATTGAGCATGGCTTGTTCTACCTGTGCTGAATCCATCAAGATGTCCGGTAAGCTCGGGTCGTAGTCTCGTTCGATGACGAGTGTTGAACCTGATTCAAGCTCGACGAGTTGCCTTACTTTTTCAAGTATTTGGTGAAGGTTCTCTTCCGATTTGGTCCCCGGTTTCTGTGGGCCAAGCAGGCGATCGACCAGAGCTCTCAGGCGGTCGGCTTGTTCAATAATGATCTGCGTATATTCATTAAGGGACTGATCAGGGAGCATTTTACCAAGTAGCTGCGCGGCTCCTCTTAATCCGCCCAATGGATTCTTAATCTCATGGGCTAATCCGCGCACCAATAGTTTAGCCGCTTGTTGTTGTGCGTGTTGGTTGAGCTCTTGGCTGAGGCGTCTTTGTTGGTCTATCTTGCGCATCTCAACCAATAACAGCGTTTCTCGCTGCCAAGAGATTGGGCTCACCGTGACTTCAAGCATTAGTGGGCGGTTATCAACCACAAAGGTAACGTCACTGTCGGTAATGCTCTGGCCACTTTGTAGCGGTTGAGTTAACAGCGCTAAATCCAGTGAGGCGTGCTGGATAAGTTGGCTCAGAGGATGATCAACGATACGTCGTGCACTTTGCGAAAAGAGTTGTTCAGCCGCCGGGTTGGCGTATCGGACATACAGTTGCTCATCGAGCATCAATGTTGAGGTCACCATATTGTCGAGAATGGCGCTGGAAAGATGATGTGTATCTATGCTGTCGCTTTTGGCTGATCGATTCACTATTTCGTCCTTGAACTGGTGTTTTTCTCACTGCACCAAATTGGTGCGAAGCTAAGTTCAAGTATGGCGCATATCAACCAGAAGCTAAAGATAATTCATTAGAGTCGCTGAAAGCTGCTTCGATCAGGTGAAAAGTAGAGGTAATTTGGCCTCTTTTAACACATTGGCTTACTTGAGCGTCGCTCGATGTAAATACACGGTGACAGGACTAGTAGATGCAATAAGCTTGCCGCTTCTATGTGCTTGAATTGCAATGGTGTGAGTGCCTCGATCGATACCTTTCAATTCCCAATTAGGTTGGGTTTGTGGAGCGCCATAACGACGACCATCGAGCATCAATTGCAACTGCTCTCCAATACCAAGCTTGCGGTTGAGTTCTATTTTTATTGGGATTAAGCCACGGTTGCTGCGGATGGTTTGATCATGAACTGGAGTCAGCATGCTGAGGGCTAACTGAGCGGGTACCTCTCGTTTCGTGTTATCTGTTTTTTCCTGAGCTTGAGTTGGTGTTGTCGTTTTAGTTGGAGATGAATCTGTTGAGTCAACAGGCGTTGAGGTTTCAAATTCAGGGGCAGGCGCGGAAGCTTGTACGTCAGGCAAGCGAAGAGCTTTAGCATCGGCAGCGGTAGGAGTATCACTAAAGTGGAGCACACCATTTTCATCTTCCCAGGTGTACACCGTTTGAGCCGAGCACGATAGTGTGACTATTAAACCGAAAAATAACAGTATGTTTTTCATATCGTTAGCCTATTTTTTATCGCAAGGTTGCTTCACGTGTGCCGCTAGTTTTGTTGTGCTTGATATCGAGTATGTTACGAGGGTTCAGGGGGAGGGAGAATAGAAAAAAGGCCCGCCTGCGAGGCGAGCCTAATATTTTTTAGTGCTTCTTACATGTTGCAGTAGCTTTTACTGTAGTAAGAATTACATGCTAACCGACTGAGGATTAAACTGAGTAGTACAGTTCAAACTCAAGTGGGTGTGTTGCCATGTTCACGCGTTGTACGTCGTCAGATTTCAGTGTGATGTAAGAATCGATGAAATCGTCAGAGAATACGCCACCAGCAGTTAGGAACTCACGGTCTTCGTTAAGTGCTGCTAGAGCACCTTGTAGAGATTCAGCAACTGTTGGGATTTCAGCCGCTTCTTCTGCAGGAAGGTCGTATAGATCTTTATCCATAGCTTCGCCTGGGTGGATCTTGTTCTTGATACCGTCAAGGCCAGCCATCAGCATTGCTGAGTAGCATAGGTATGGGTTAGCTGCTGGGTCACCAAAACGTAGCTCGATACGACGTGCTTTCGGGCTTGGTACTACTGGGATACGGATAGAAGCAGAACGGTTACGTGCTGAGTAAGCAAGCATCACAGGTGCTTCAAAACCAGGTACAAGACGCTTGTACGAGTTCGTTGATGGGTTAGCAAATGCGTTGATTGCACGAGCGTGCTTGATTACACCACCGATGTAGTAAAGCGCCATTTCAGATAGGCCGCCGTACTTATCACCAGCAAACAAGTTTTGGCCATCTTTGTTCAATGACATGTGAACGTGCATACCAGAACCGTTGTCACCAACGAGTGGCTTAGGCATGAATGTCGCTGTTTTGCCAAATGCGTGAGCAACGTTGTGCACAACGTACTTGTAGATTTGAGTCTCATCCGCTTTTGTTGTTAGCGTGTTGAAGCGAGTTGCGATTTCGTTTTGACCCGCAGTTGCAACTTCGTGGTGGTGAGCTTCAACAACTAGGCCCATCTCTTCCATTACTAGACACATTGCTGAACGGATGTCTTGAGATGAATCTACAGGAGCTACTGGGAAGTAACCGCCTTTAACGCCAGGACGGTGGCCTTTGTTACCGCCTTCGATGTCAGAACCTGTGTTCCAAGCTGCTTCTACGTCATCGATCTTGAAGAAAGAACCAGACATGTCGTTTGAGAACTTAACGTCGTCAAATAGGAAGAATTCTGGCTCTGGACCCACTAGAACTGTGTCTGCGATACCCGTAGAACGTAGGTATTCTTCAGAACGTTTAGCAATAGAGCGTGGGTCACGGTCGTAGCCTTGCATTGTTGCAGGCTCAAGGATGTCACAACGGATGTTTAGTGTTGCATCTTCTGTGAATGGGTCCAGTACAGCAGAAGCTGCGTCTGGCATCATTACCATGTCAGATTCATTAATGCCTTTCCAACCAGCTACTGAAGAGCCGTCAAACATTTTGCCTTCTTCGAAGAAGTCTGCGTCAACTTGGTGAGAAGGGATAGAGATGTGCTGCTCTTTACCTTTTGTATCAGTAAAACGTAAGTCGATAAATTTAACTTCGTTCTCTTGGATCAGGGATAGTACATTTTCTACTGACATCTTGGATAACCTCCAGTGTTATTAATTCGGTATTAGCTCGATTCGGTTGAAACCAGCATTGATTAATGTCTATACGTGCATTAATCGATGCTGATTTATCTATAGCCAAAAACGTGCCAAAAAAATTATTCCATTAATTTCAATGATTTACTCATTTGTTTGTTTTGCTTACTTTGCTTTTTGCACCAAAATGATCTGTTGTTGCACTGCATTGGTGCAATGATTTATCTGTGCACCAATATGAGACATAAGCGAACACCATTCAGCAATGAATTGCCTAAGTTGTCAATCCACTTTTGTTATTTTGCCGGAGATTTGATTGCCCACTTCGCGGGTGATGCTTTTCGATAACCCTGAGAATTAGTCGACTAGACACTGTGCGGAACCAAAGTTAAGCGGATATGAATCGCTAATAAAGAAAAAAGCCTTGGTTGAGATCACATATTTCTGGGTTTTTGTCTAGAATCTGGTATATTATTGACCGTTTTTTAAATCAAGCTAGCGGTTATTATCCAAACTTTTGAGA
Organism: Vibrio tasmaniensis; assembly: GCF_024347635.1. Classification (NCBI taxonomy): domain Bacteria; kingdom Pseudomonadati; phylum Pseudomonadota; class Gammaproteobacteria; order Vibrionales; family Vibrionaceae; genus Vibrio; species Vibrio tasmaniensis. The sequence continues at coordinate 3,085,566 of NZ_AP025510.1, read as the reverse complement.
TAAGTGACGGCTACTTTTATGAGTGAATCGAGAATCCATGTCTACTCCACAGATTGATAAGTTAAGAAATATCGCGATCATCGCGCACGTTGACCACGGTAAAACGACTTTGGTTGATAAACTACTACAACAGTCAGGCACTCTTGAGTCTCGTGGTGAAGCTGAAGAGCGTGTCATGGATTCGAATGACATCGAAAAAGAGCGTGGCATTACAATCCTTGCTAAGAACACAGCAATCAACTGGAATGATTACCGCATCAACATCGTAGATACTCCGGGACACGCGGACTTCGGTGGTGAAGTTGAGCGTATCATGTCTATGGTTGATTCTGTTCTGCTTATCGTTGACGCAGTTGATGGCCCAATGCCTCAAACTCGTTTCGTAACGCAAAAAGCATTCGCACACGGTCTTAAGCCAATCGTTGTAATCAACAAGATTGACCGCCCAGGCGCTCGTCCTGATTGGGTTATGGATCAAGTATTCGACCTTTTCGACAACCTAGGTGCTACAGATGAGCAACTAGACTTCACCGTTGTTTACGCTTCAGCTCTAAACGGTTGGGCAACAATGACTGAAGGCGAAACTGGCGAGAACATGGAACCATTGTTCCAAGCTGTTGTTGATACAGTAGAAGCGCCAGCAGTTGACCTTGACGGTCCACTACAAATGCAAATTTCGCAACTTGATTACAGCTCTTACGTAGGTGTTATCGGTGTTGCTCGTGTTACTCGTGGTTCGGTTAAGCCAAACCAACAAGTAACTATCGTGAATGCTGAAGGCAAGAAACGTAACGGTAAAGTAGGTACTGTACTTGGTTACCTAGGTCTTGAGCGTCACGAAGTAGAACAAGCTAACGCTGGTGACATCATTGCAATCACTGGTCTTGGTGAGCTGAAAATTTCAGACACTATCTGTGACGTAAACACTGTTGAAGCAATGGAACCTCTATCTGTTGATGAACCAACAGTAACAATGACTTTCCAAGTAAACACTTCTCCGTTCGCGGGTAAAGAAGGTAAGTTTGTAACTTCACGTAACATCCTTGAGCGTCTTGAAAAAGAATTGGTTCACAACGTTGCACTACGTGTTGAAGAAACTGAAAGTCCAGACCGTTTCCGTGTATCAGGCCGTGGTGAACTTCACCTTTCTATCCTGATCGAAAACATGCGTCGTGAAGGTTTCGAGCTAGCAGTATCTCGTCCAGAAGTAATCATCAAAGAAGAAGATGGTCAGAAAATGGAACCGTTCGAAACGGTTACTATCGATGTAGTTGAAGAGCACCAAGGTGCGATCATGGAAAGCATCGGTCTACGTAAGGGTGAGCTAACAGATATGGCACCAGATGGTAAAGGCCGTGTTCGCATGGACTTCATGATGCCTTCTCGTGGTCTTATCGGTTTCCAAACTGAATTCCTTACAATGACGTCTGGTTCTGGTCTTATTTACCACTCGTTCGATCACTACGGTCCTTACAAAGGCGGTATCATTGGTCAACGTAACAACGGTGTTCTAATCTCGAACGCGACTGGTAAAGCACTGACTTACGCATTGTTCTTCCTTCAAGCTCGTGGTCGTCTATTTACAGAGCACGCTGATGAAGTTTATGAAGGTCAAGTAATCGGTATTCACAACCGTTCAAACGACCTGACAGTAAACTGTCTGAAAGGTAAGCAACTAACGAACGTTCGTGCATCTGGTACTGATGAAGCACAAGTTCTTTCTCCACCGATCAAGCACACTCTAGAGCAAGCTCTTGAGTTTATCGATGAAGATGAACTAGTAGAAGTAACGCCACTAAACGTACGTATCCGTAAGAAGCTTCTTACTGAAAACGAACGTAAGCGTGCAGCACGTCCAGCTAAGGCTTAATTGCCAGTTGACTAGCTTCTAGCTATTCAAGCAATACGTTTTAGAATAAATAAGAAAGCCCCGTGTAGCCTAGCTGCTCGGGGCTTTTGTTTTATATGGTGTTGGAGTAGATACGGGTAAACGAGATGCAGGATACGAAGGGCGTTCAAGTATTCGTCATCCTCAAGAGGGAGCAACGACCGAGTTGGGGATCTAGCTTTTGATACCTAAGTAACGCTCAACGAATTGAAGCCGCTCATCGACCGACATAAATGGCACTTCGATCACCTCATAACCTAGCTTTTGATAGACTCTGACTAGCGCGTGGTGAATCTCTAATGCCTCCTCAAACGGATAAGGTCTCACATCATCTTGTACGTAAATCGATGCCTCAGGACGACAGAACAGCACTTGGGGGTGGTAGCCTTGGCTCGCTTCTCGGTAGTTCGCATCAATCTCAAGATTAGCCTGAGCTAAGTAACCACAGATATCTGGAATCGCACGGTCAAGAAAAGCAATTTGGTGCTGCTTCGCTTGCTCTTTTTGCTCGCTCATCACGTCTAAACACAAGCGAGCAAAGCCCGGTAGGTCTAACCAAGGTAAGATACCGTTCTCAAGTTGGCTCTGTTGTTCTATCAATTGGCGAGAGGATTCTGCGAAGGTTGGGTAACCTATGTCACCCAAGGCATTAATCAGAGTTGTTTTTCCGGCTCCGGGGCCGCCAGTAATAATGATTGGCTTCATCGTGTTCTGTCTCTGAAGCGTTATTTTTGGTTGAGTTGTGCTAAGAACTTATCCGACTCAGCTATCGCAGCATTCATCTGTGTTATCGCGTAGGCGATGTCTTTTTCTAAGCTCATAAACTCTCCCTGCAATGAACCAACGGCACTCGCATTGAGGTTGTGTTTGAGATAAAGCGTGTTGTCGCGAAGAGTGTTGAGTACCGGATCCATTTTCTTCTCAGCCCGTTTCATCGCTGAAAGCATAGTCTGGTAAGACGATTTGGTTTCACGCAGCTTTTTCTCACTTGAACGACGCAGTGAATCGCTGGTGTAAAGGTCCAACTCTCCCTGCCATTCTGCAAATAGCGCATCCGACACATCTTCAATCGCAGCAATGCGGTCACTGACATTTTGTGCGGCTTTTTCACTGTCTTGGTATTTATCATTAATCTTGTTGTACATGTCTTCAAGGTCGCCGCCACTAAAATTAGTTAGGCTACTCAAAGCTTCAAGTGCGCTAGTAAACTCTTCCTGAGCGTCCTGTTGCGACTCTTTAGCGTCTTCCACTCTATCAACCATAATGTCACGCTTGTGGTAACCCACTTGCTCCATGGCGGAGTAATAAGCTGATTGGCATCCAGTAAGAGTAAAAATAGAGAGGACTATAACTATTAAATAAGGCATCCTAGTTTCCTATAGTTAAATAATATCAATCGTAGTAAATAACTGCTCAACCTAGCTTGTTAAAATGCTCGATAACGGCGTTAGAGTTTTTGATTGTAGAATAACTACTTATCACAAAACTCTGCCTTGTTCTCAAGCCTTTTTCCTACGCTATTTTTGAACATTTACTTACTGTGATTAATATAACGGAATATTAATTAGGACTATGAACGAGTTACCAGGGAGTTACAAGTTGAAGATAAAAAAGGCAGCTACAGGAAGCATCCAGTTTTCCCGCTATCTTCTTACGCGGATGACGCACGATAGAGTTAATGTGAATGCAGGGTACTTGGCGTACATTACTTTGCTCTCGATCGTACCGATGTTGACGGTTTTGCTCTCTATTTTGTCGTCATTTTCAGTTTTTGCTGATGTTGGTTTAGTGATTCAAAACTTCGTTATTACCAACTTTGTTCCCGCTTCCGGGGATGCGGTGCATGGTGCTTTACTGGAGTTTGTTGCTAATACCGGCAAGATGACGGCGGTGGGCAGTGTGTTCTTATTCATTGCCGCTCTGATGCTGATCTCCAATATTGATAAAAACCTAAACTACATCTGGCGAGTAACGGAAAAGCGACGTGCTGTGTTGTCTTTTTCGATGTATTGGATGGTGCTAACACTTGGGCCTATTTTGATCGGAGCGAGCATTGCTGCAACGTCGTATGTGACATCATTAAACTTGTTACAAAACGAAGTCGTGTCGAGTGCTTTTAATACCGTGATTCGCAAGCTCCCTTTGATTACCTCATTCTTTGCGTTTTTCGGTCTGTATCTGTTGGTTCCCAACAAAAAGATTCACTTTTCTCATGCGGCAGCTGGCTCTCTAGTGGCGGCTCTGTTGTTCGAACTCAGCAAGAAAGGCTTTGCAGCTTACATTACTCAGTTTCCGTCTTACCAGTTGATTTATGGCGCATTAGCGGCGATTCCCATTCTTTTTGTTTGGGTCTATTTGTGCTGGTTGATTGTGTTAGTGGGTGCTGAAGTGACGGCCGCGTTGGGCGAGCAGGAACAGTGGAGTGACTCTCAAGAAATGGTACACTCGTCGGATAAAGACAAAATTACAGAGCAAGGAAACAACAGTGATAGCACTGATCCAGAGAGTAAGTGAAGCTGCCGTCCGTGTTGATGGCGAAGTAGTGGGTGAGATTGAGCAAGGCTTATTAGTTCTGTTAGGTGTAGAAAAAGGTGATGACGAAGCCAAAGCCAAACGTTTGATGGAACGAGTGACCACTTATCGTGTCTTTGGAGATGAAGACGATAAAATGAACCTTAACGTGAAGCAGGTAGAAGGTAAGGTATTAGTGGTGTCTCAATTCACTTTGCCAGCTGACACCAAGAAAGGGACACGAGCTGGATTTTCTCGCGGTGCTCACCCAGAAGATGCAGAGCGTCTTTACAACTACTTCTCTGACCAATGTGAATCAGTGTTGCCAACGGAACGTGGCCGATTCGCAGCCGACATGAAAGTGTCTTTGGTTAATGATGGCCCAGTGACATTCTGGCTGCAGGTTTAGGCTTAAAGGAATAAGCATGTTTAAACTCATAACCCCGACCACCGAAAATCAACTGAACAAGTATTACCATTTTCGTTGGCAAATGCTCCGTGAACCTTGGCGAATGCCGGTCGGTTCAGAGCGCGATGAATATGACCCAATGAGTCACCATCGCATGATTGTTGATGGTCGAGGTCGCCCGATGGCGATTGGTCGTCTCTATATCACCCCAGATCTAGAGGGGCAGATTCGCTATATGGCGGTGAAGAACTCTCGCCAAAGCAAAGGCATGGGCTCACTTATCTTGGTTGCGCTAGAGTCACTGGCACGTCAAGAAGGTGCGAAGCGTTTGGTGTGTAATGCTCGTGAAGATGCGATCTCATTCTATGAGAAGAATGAGTTTGAGCGTCGTGGTGAGATTAACGACCAACGTGGGCCTGTGCGTCACCAACAGATGGTAAAACCTCTTGATCCAATGGCTGATGTACTGCGCAAACCAGAATGGTGTAATGAGCTTCAGCAGCGCTGGGAGCATCAGATCCCGATCAGTGACAAGATGGGCATCAAGATTAACCAATACACGGGTTATCAGTTCGAGTGTAGTGCTCAGTTGAATCCAAACCTTAACCCTCATAACACCATGTTTGCTGGCTCAGCCTTTACCTTGGCGACCTTAACCGGTTGGGGTATGACTTGGTTACTAATGAAGGAGCGTGGGTTGACAGGTGATATCGTACTAGCAGATAGTAATATTCGTTACCGTCATCCAGTTGAGCAAAACCCAGTGGCATCCACGTCATTGGATGGGATCAGTGGCGATTTAGATCGCCTCGCGTCTGGAAGAAAAGCTCGTATCATCATTCACGTGACCATTAACAGTGGCGACGTGGAGGCGGTTGAGTTTACGGGAACCTATATGCTGATCCCTGACTACAAAAAGAGATTATCAACAGACTCCAACGTAAGCGTATAGCTGACAATGGCTAGCAGATAAAGATACAGATAGAAGGCGCTACTCTTGTGGAGTGGCGCTTTTTTGTTGGCAGTCGTTAATCTCGGAATACTCAGCTTGGGTGAGCTTTCCTGATATTTGGTGGCATGGGTCGGATAGTGAAATAGAGAGAGTGTGTTGCTCGGTTTTTAGCAAGTCGAGCTCTCCAGAAATTTCGCCATTTAACGTTTGAATCCTTTGTTCGCTTTGCTCTGCTGCCGATGCACCAATAATGTGCACTGGTTCAAGTGTGAAGCGTCCACGGTCAAAATTCGCATTGAGCTCTGGGATTTCAAATACGTTATCAGTCGATGTTTCAGAAAGCTTATCATTAAAGGTCATCACACCTTGGCGAACGCTACCAGTGAGTTGACCTGTTGTGGAATAGCCGAGCATTAATGAATCGCCGTATAAACCCGCAGCTTGAAGTTCAAATTCGCCATAACCGGTTGCGTCGAGCGGTAGTTCAAGTTGCTGCAGCATGGGCGCAATGGGTAACCCATCGGCAGAAATATCTATGCTCCATGGCTTACTGATTTGGTTGAAGTCGAGTGTTGCGTTGGCTTCAATATAGCCGTGTTTTAGTGGGACAAACAGGCGTGTCAGCGTCCATTTTCCTTGCTCGCTATTCATTTCAAGCACAGGTTGAGCGCTAATAATGTTTTGGTAGCTGGCATCATTCGCACTGGCCATCAGCTTTCCTTGCCACAGACCTAGCTTTCTATCCTGAAGAAGTTGAACTTGATCCCCCTCGATATGTAATCCTGAGACCTGCCAGTAAGGCTTTTGTGCGAGTTGGATAAGTTGGCTGCGTTCTATGTTAAGTCGGCTAATTTCGACATTCTGGAGCTGCGTGAGCCAAGGTATTAGGCGAGAGGCGGGTAGAGAGCTATCTTGGCTTTCTGTAATCCACTTGATGCTTTGCAGGTCGAGCTGTGCTAATTCAATGCTGTTAGGGGTGACTTGGCCATTCAGTTGAACCGTGCCTTGTAGGAACTGTGTATAGAAGTCTTCAATTAGAATCTGGTTCGGGTCTAAATTGAGCTTGATACTTGGCTCGATGAACATGTCATCATCAATGGTCACTCCTTCTGCTTGCAGAGAGAAAATGGCTTTCTGTTGTTTCCATAGCTCAAAAGGCAGTTGGACATTTTCTAGTGAGGCATCAAAGGCTGCGAGATGACCATCTTGCCACTCCACATCGCTGCGCAAAATATCCAAGCTGTTGATGTGATTGATCTGAATACCGGCTACATCCCACTCTTTGCTTAGGAGGCTTTGGGTCTGTTTCTGATTGATTCGTAAGCCATCGACGGTCACATTCACCAACGACCAATCTTGCTGATACTGCTCTGCTTGACCAGAAATTTTGGCACCACGCCAGTCAAACGAAGCGCCATACAGGGTGCTATCACTTGATTTAAGATCTAGGTCAATCAACAGGTTATCGAACGCTTCGCCTTGCCAATACAGCTGTGAGGCAGAAAGTTGGGTTTTTCCATAAGGTAGAAGTGAGTTGTCGTTGTTCCACGTTGGGTCGGAGATCTGAAGGTCGATGCCTCGCGCGTTAAAGTCTGGGGTTGAAAAGTCGAGATTGTTGATGGCCAGCTGGTGGATCTTAATGCTTGGCTGGGTAAATAAAGAGGTGAGCGTTTCTAGGTCGTCGGCTTCTAACTGTAGGCCACTGATCAAAACAGATTCAAAGACCAGTTTGGCCTCCGTAATCGAGCTGGAGCTGAACCAAAGGTCAATCTTGTCGATATACAGCGGTGTTTGTTTTTCAGGTTGGCTTTGGGTAATGCCCATTAAGGTGATGTGATAAGGCGACTGGTACTCAACATCTTCAATGAGCACAGGTTGTTCAATCGCATGTTTGATAAAAAAGTTAGTAATATCCGTACGGTATTGGGTTTGCAGGCTTAATAGCAATGCTGCGATAGTTGCAACGGCGATAGCCAACGCAATGCCGAACACCATGAATACCTTTTTCATTCCCTGAAAGCCTTAAATTTCAATCGTCTTAAAACAGAGTGGAACAAAAAGGGTCAAGCATCAACAAAAAAGCCCCTCAAAAGAGGGGCTTGCTACAAAAATATCATTTTAAATTGGGCGTTCGCTTTTGGCTTGGCCCGAGCAGATGATTGGGTTAGTCCAGTTGAGGGCCAGCCGCAACCAGTGACTTACCTTCAGCGTTGTCTGTGTACTTATCAAAGTTGTTGATGAAGCGCTCTGCTAGATCTTTCGCTTTGCTTTCCCATTGTAGAGGGTCAGTGTACGTGTCACGTGGATCAAGAATCGCTGGGTCAACATCGTGCAACGCTAGTGGTACTTCTAGGTTAAACATAGGGATAACCTTAGTCTCAGCTTGGTCGATTGAGCCATCTAGGATAGCGTCGATGATGCCACGAGTATCTTGGATTGAGATACGTTTGCCAGTGCCATTCCAACCAGTGTTCACAAGGTAAGCTTCAGCGCCAGCTGCTTCCATACGCTTCACAAGTACTTCAGCGTACTGAGTTGGATGAAGAGTTAGGAATGCCGCCCCAAATGCCGCAGAGAACGTTGGTGTTGGTTCAGTAATACCACGCTCTGTACCTGCTAGTTTCGCAGTGAAGCCAGATAGGAAGTGGTACTTCGTTTGCTCTGGAGTCAGTTTAGAAACAGGTGGTAACACACCAAATGCATCAGCAGTCAGGAAGATAACCTTTTGAGCGTGACCGGCTTTTGATACTGGCTTAACGATGTTGTCGATATGGTGAATCGGGTAAGAAACACGAGTGTTCTCGGTTTTTGAGCCGTCATCAAAATCGATAGAACCATCGCCACGAACCGTTACGTTTTCTAGTAGCGCATCGCGACGGATAGCATTGTAGATTTCAGGTTCTGCTTCTTTAGATAGGCGAATGGTCTTGGCGTAACAACCACCTTCGAAATTGAAGATACCATCGTCATCCCAACCGTGCTCATCATCACCGATTAGCTCACGTTTAGGGTCGGTTGAAAGGGTTGTTTTACCTGTGCCTGATAGACCGAAGAAAATCGCCACATCGCCTTCTTCACCGACGTTAGCACTACAGTGCATTGAAGCAATGCCTTGCAGAGGAAGTAGGTAGTTCATCATTGCGAACATGCCTTTCTTCATCTCACCGCCGTACCAAGTACCACCGATGATTTGAACGCGTTCTGTTAGGTTGAAAGCAACGAAGTTTTCAGAGTTGAGACCCTGCTTTTCCCAGTTAGGGTTAGTTGTTTTAGCACCGTTCATTACCACGAAATCAGGTTCGAACGTTGCTAGCTCTTCGTCTGTTGGACGAATGAACATGTTCTTAACGAAGTGCGCTTGCCATGCTACTTCAGTGATAATACGTACACTTAAGCGCGTATCAGGGTTAGCACCACAGTAACCGTCAATGACAAACAGGCGCTTGCCAGATAGCTGAGTTGTCACAAGCTCTTTAAGCTCATCCCATACTTCAGTTGTAATCGGTTTGTTGTCGTTTTTGCCTTGATCTGACCACCACATGGTATCGCGCGTGGTGTCATCTTTAACAATGTACTTATCTTTTGGTGAGCGGCCAGTAAAGATACCAGTGTCAACCGCAACAGAGCCTAGTTCCGTTACTACGCCTTTTTCGTAGCCTTCCAAACCTGGCAGTGTCTCTTCAACGAATAACTGCTCGTAGCTAGGGTTACGAAGAACTTCAGTAACGCCAGTCAGTCCGTGCTTAGTTAGATCAATTTGTGCAGCCTTAGTATGTTCCATAACGGTCATAGGTGCTCCTTGTAGGATATTTTGTAGGGATTTTGTATTAATTTTTTATTGTTATCTGCTCACCATGCTAGCAACGAGGCTCGGGGGAAACAGGGATATAGCTCAAAAAATATCCATATTAACCATGGGGTTTTAAGCGCCTCATCACATATTGGCCTGACTAGTCTATCCTGTACGCAAACCTTTGCGCTAGAGGAGAGAACATTATTAATTGATTAAAATTAAGAGGTGATTTTATTACGAGATGTTACGGAGTTTGCGATATTTTGATCACAAAAAAGGCCAGCGTAGTGCTGACCTTTTTGGGGTAAATTACGTGTTTTTGGTACGCCGTAAATTAATGAACCGTATTGCTGCCTTTATCTGCCGCTTCTGCATACAGAGCATCAACATCATTCTTGTCGAACGAGTAGTTTGTGCCACAGTAATCGCAGTGTAGAGCAACGCTGCCTTCAGTGCTAAGGATGTCGTAGATCTCTTCTTGAGCGACAGTAATGATAGCGGCACCGCTTCGGTCACGTGAACAACCACAGAAGAATTCAACCGGTTGTGGTGTGAACAGTTGTACTTTCTCTTGGTTGTACAAACGGTAAAGCAGTTCGTTTGCTTCTAGAGTGAATAGCTCTTCATTTTTAACTGTGTCAGTTAGCTGCTCTAGGTGCTCGAAGTCGTCTGGCGTACCAGTGCCGTCTGGCATCACTTGTAGCAACATACCAGCAGCGTGTGCTTTACCTTCATGCTCGCCAGTGCGCAACCATAGACGTGTCTTTAGCTGTTCAGAGTTTGCGAAGTAACCTTCAAGGACTTCAGCTAAAGTGTCACCTTCAAGACCAACGATACCTTGGTAACGCTCACCTTTTTTAGGATCGATAGTGATCACTAGGTGACCTTTACCTATTAGATCGTGCAGGCCAGCGTCGTCGGCAATGTCACCATCAAAGCGAGCAACGCCACGGATCTTCTGATCGTTATCGCCATTGATAACAGCTAGAGATACAGGGCCATCACCTTGCAGTTGCATGGTGATAGAGCCTTCAAACTTTAGAGTCGCTGTTAGTAGCGTCGTTGAAACCAGTAGCTCACCCAACAGCTTTTGTACTGGCGCTGGGTATTCCTTGCTAGAAATAATCTGTTGGTATGCTTCGTCCATCTGTACCAATTCACCACGAACTGATAGGTCTTCAAATAGGTAGCGATTTAAAACATTACTTGTAGACATTGGGTTGGCCATTTGGCTATTCCTTCTAGCTTATTGAGTCTTGAACTTGATGATGTCACGACGTTGCTTTTTATCTGGGCGACGTTCTGGTGCTGGGTTATGAGCGTTCAGTTTACGTTGTGTTGCAAACTCTTCTCTCTTTGCCAAGCTCTCGGTGGTTTCTTCATAGAGGGTTTGAGCTATAGGAGCTCCACCACGATGGGCCGAGATTTTCTCGATTGTCACCGTCTTTTCTTCATTACCTTGGCGCAGGGTAATCACTGCTCCAAGTTCGACAATTTTACTTGGTTTGCTGCGCTGACCATTATAGTGGACTTTGCCACCATCGACCATATTGCGAGCAATAGACCGGGTTTTGTAAAAACGAGCTGCCCACAACCATTTATCGAGTCTGACAGCTTCATTAGTAGTTTTCATATAGGGCTGCGCCTTATTAAGTGAGAAATGAATGCGGTTTAACTGTAATGAACAGTGCGCAACATGCTTTTAATTACATTAAGTAGAAGCTTAAAGTGGAGGCGGTTGGCATTTTTTTCAAGTCATAATACAAAATAGCCATGTAATGCCGCTTTATAGATTTGCTATGATATAGTTCAGGATCTTATGCTTAAATAAGCTTGGTATCGAACGAATGAATAAAAAAGCTGAAAGTTTAATGATTTGCAGCATTTGTCGTCATGAAAAGGGGCAAGGAAAGTGAACTTTTTAGAGCTCAAAAATCGCGCAGGAAATTCTCCTGTGTTGAGCCGCTTATTAGAAAATGGATTTGTACTTCAGCAGAAACTAAGCCTAGCGATGTGTTGTATGTTGATTGCAGCTTCCGCATGGATTTTAGGGCAGCTTGCATGGTTTATTGAACCTGCTGAGCAAACCGTCGTGCCTTGGAAAGCAACAGCTTCATCATTTTCTACTCCTCAATCGACCCTTGATATATCTTCTTTGCAGCGGAGCAACCTTTTTGGTGCCTATAACCCAACCACGCCAGTTGTGGTTGAACAGCAAGTTATCCAAGATGCGCCAAAGACACGATTAAATCTAGTTTTGGTCGGTGCTGTTGCCAGTTCTAATCCAAAACGGAGCTTAGCGGTGATCGCTAATCGCGGTACGCAGGCGACCTACGGAATTAATGAAGAGATAGAAGGCACTAGAGCTAAGCTTAAAGCCGTATTAGTCGACCGTGTCATTATTGATAACTCAGGTCGAGACGAAACCTTGATGCTTGAAGGTATTGAGTACAAGCGTTTAGCTGTCTCAGCCCCTGCGCCACCTCGCGCTTCTTCTTCGGTTCGTGGTAATAACCCTGCTTCAGCAGAGCAAAAGCTAGATGAAATTAAAGCGAAGATAATGAAAGATCCGCAACAAATCTTCCAATATGTTCGACTGTCCCAGGTCAAGCGCGACGATAAAGTGATTGGTTATCGAGTGAGTCCAGGCAAAGATTCAGAACTTTTTAACTCAGTAGGGCTCCAAAACGGAGATATCGCGACTCAGTTAAATGGGCAAGACCTGACAGACCCCGCTGCTATGGGCAACATATTCCGTTCTATCTCAGAGCTGACAGAGCTAAATCTCGTCGTCGAGAGAGATGGTCAACAACATGAAGTGTTTATTGAATTTTAAAACTTTGCGTCTAACGAAGGACGAAAGTGTAGGAGAAGTACGTGAAGCATTGGTTTAAGAAAAGTGCATGGTTATTGGCAGGAAGCTTAATCTGCACACCCGCCGCCATCGCGAGTGATTTTAGTGCCAGCTTTAAAGGCACTGATATCCAAGAGTTTATTAATATTGTTGGCCGTAATCTAGAGAAGACGATCATCGTCGACCCTTCGGTGCGCGGAAAAATCGATGTACGCAGCTACGACGTACTCAATGAAGAGCAATATTACAGCTTCTTCTTAAACGTATTAGAAGTGTACGGCTATGCAGTCGTTGAAATGGACTCAGGTGTTCTTAAGATCATCAAAGCGAAAGATTCTAAAACCTCGGCAATCCCAGTTGTTGGCGACCGTGATTCGATCACAGGCGACAGCGTTGTGACACGTGTTGTGACGGTTCGTAATGTCTCGGTTCGTGAGCTATCTCCTCTGCTTCGTCAACTGAATGACAACGCGGGCGCGGGCAACGTGGTGCACTACGATCCTGCAAATATCATCTTGATTACCGGCCGTGCGGCGGTTGTAAACCGTTTAGCAGAGATCATCAAGCGTGTAGACCAAGCGGGTGATAAAGAGATTGAGGTCGTTGAACTAAAGAATGCTTCCGCCGCGGAGATGGTGCGTATAGTCGATGCACTAAGTAAAACCACAGATGCTAAAAACACCCCTGCCTTCCTACAGCCTAAATTAGTTGCCGATGAGCGTACCAATGCAATTCTTATCTCAGGCGACCCTAAAGTACGCAGTCGTTTAAGAAAGTTGATTGAACAGCTTGATGTGGAAATGGCGACTAAGGGTAACAACCAAGTTATCTACCTTAAATACGCAAAAGCGGAAGACTTAGTCGATGTGCTGAAAGGCGTGTCTGACAATCTGCAATCAGAGAAACAAACATCAACTAAAGGCAGTTCATCGCAGCGAAACCAAGTGATGATTTCCGCTCACAGCGATACTAACTCGTTGGTGATTACCGCACAGCCAGACATCATGAACGCGCTGCAAGACGTGATCGCTCAACTCGATATCCGTCGTGCTCAAGTTTTGATTGAAGCCTTAATTGTTGAAATGGCAGAAGGTGACGGCGTTAACCTAGGTGTGCAGTGGGGCAACCTAGAAACGGGTGCCATGATTCAGTACAGCAATACCGGTGCATCGATTGGCGGTGTGATGGTGGGTCTAGAAGAAGCAAAAGACTCGACAACAACTAAAGCGGTTTACGATAAGGATAATAATTTTCTACGTAATGAAACCACGACAGAAAAGGGTGACTATTCAACGTTAGCATCTGCTCTTTCTGGCGTTAATGGTGCTGCAATGAGTGTGGTTATGGGCGACTGGACTGCCTTAATCAGTGCGGTTGCGACCGATTCAAACTCAAACATTCTGTCTTCTCCAAGTATCACGGTGATGGATAACGGCGAAGCGTCGTTTATCGTTGGTGAAGAGGTGCCCGTTCTAACCGGTTCTACAGCAGGTTCAAGCAACGATAATCCATTCCAAACGGTTGAACGTAAAGAAGTGGGTATTAAGCTAAAAGTCGTGCCGCAAATCAATGAAGGTGACTCGGTTCAACTGCAAATAGAACAAGAAGTATCGAACGTATTAGGGGCAAACGGGGCAGTAGATGTTCGTTTTGCTAAGCGTCAGCTAAATACGTCAGTGATTGTTCAAGATGGTCAAATGCTGGTGTTGGGGGGCTTGATTGACGAGCGTGCACTGGAGAGTGAGTCTAAGGTCCCATTCTTGGGTGATATTCCTGTTCTTGGACACCTGTTCAAATCAACCAGTACTCAGGTTGAGAAAAAGAACCTAATGGTATTTATCAAGCCAACCATTATTCGTGATGGCATGACAGCCGATGGTATCACGCAACGCAAATACAACTTTATCCGTGCTGAGCAACTGTACAAGGCAGAGCAAGGCTTGAAACTAATGGATAACGATAATATTCCAGTACTTCCTAAGTTTGGCGATAGCATGAATCATCCTGCTGAAATCCAAGCCTTCATCGATCAAATGGAAGCAGAATAATGGCTGAATTGGTAGGGGCGGCACGTACTTATCAGCGCTTGCCGTTTAGCTTTGCGAATCGCTACAAGATGGTGTTGGAATATCAGCACCCGGAGCGCGCGCCAGTACTTTATTATGTTGAACCTCTGAAATCGGCGGCGATCATTGAAGTGAGCCGTGTTGTGAAAAATGGCTTCACGCCACAAGCGATCAGCGCAGACGAATTTGATAAAAAACTGACGGACGCGTATCAGCGTGACTCGTCGGAAGCTCGACAGTTAATGGAAGATATTGGTGCCGACAATGACGACTTTTTCTCGTTAGCGGAAGAGTTGCCACAAGACGAAGACTTGCTTGAATCAGAAGACGACGCACCGATCATCAAGTTAATTAATGCGATGTTGGGTGAGGCGATTAAAGAAGGCGCTTCGGATATTCATATCGAAACCTTCGAAAAGTCACTGTCTATCCGTTTCCGTATTGATGGCGTGTTACGTGATGTGTTGGCGCCGAGCCGTAAACTGGCTCCGCTGTTGGTTTCGCGTGTAAAGGTTATGGCTAAATTGGATATTGCGGAAAAACGCGTGCCACAAGATGGTCGTATTTCTCTGCGTATCGGTGGCCGAGCGGTTGATGTGCGTGTATCTACCATGCCTTCTTCACACGGTGAACGTGTGGTAATGCGTCTGTTGGATAAAAACGCCACTCGTCTAGATCTACACAGTTTGGGTATGACGGCAGAGAACCACGAGAACTTCCGTAAACTTATTCAGCGCCCACACGGTATTATCTTGGTTACCGGTCCTACGGGTTCGGGTAAATCAACGACCTTGTACGCTGGCCTGCAAGAACTCAACAGTAACGAACGCAACATCCTTACCGTTGAAGATCCAATCGAATTTGATATTGATGGTATTGGTCAAACACAGGTAAACCCTAAGGTTGATATGACCTTTGCGCGCGGCTTACGCGCCATTCTTCGTCAAGACCCGGATGTGGTAATGATTGGTGAGATCCGTGATTTAGAGACTGCTGAGATCGCTGTTCAAGCCTCTTTGACGGGTCACTTAGTCATGTCGACTCTTCACACCAATACGGCAATCGGTGCGATCACGCGTCTGCGTGATATGGGCATTGAACCTTTCTTGATCTCTTCTTCTCTGCTGGGTGTTTTGGCTCAGCGCTTGGTTCGTACTCTGTGTAACGACTGTAAAGAACCTTACGAAGCCGATAAAGAACAGAAAAAGCTGTTTGGTATGAAGAAGAAAGAGAGCCTCACACTTTACCATGCAAAAGGTTGTGAAGAGTGTGGCCATAAAGGTTATCGAGGTCGTACCGGTATTCATGAGCTACTGATGATTGACGATTCGGTACAAGAGCTGATTCACAGTGAAGCTGGAGAACAGGCAATTGAGAAAGCGATTCGTGGCACAACCCCAAGTATTCGAGATGATGGCTTGAGCAAAGTTCTGAAAGGGGTAACTTCCTTAGAAGAAGTGATGCGAGTGACTAAGGAAGTCTAGTATGGCGGCATTTGAATACAAAGCGCTGGATGCCAAAGGTAAGAGCAAAAAGGGTTCGATTGAAGCGGATAATGCTCGTCAGGCTCGCCAACGTTTAAAAGAACAAGGTTTAATGCCGGTTGAGATGACCGAAGCTAAGGCGAAAAATGCGAAAGGTACTCAGCCTTCGACCAGCTTTAAGCGTGGTATCAGTACGCCAGATCTTGCGTTGATTACTCGTCAAATATCCACGCTCGTTCAATCAGGTATGCCGCTAGAAGAGTGCTTGAAAGCGGTAGCTGAGCAGTCTGAAAAGCCACGTATTCGAACGATGTTACTGGCAGTCCGATCTAAAGTGACAGAAGGTTATTCGCTAGCGGATAGCTTGTCTGATTATCCACACATCTTCGATGAACTGTTTAGGGCCATGGTTGCGGCGGGTGAGAAGTCTGGTCACTTAGATGCGGTATTGGAGCGACTGGCCGATTACGCAGAAAATCGTCAGAAGATGCGCTCTAAGCTGCTACAAGCGATGATCTACCCTGTGGTGCTGGTGGTGTTTGCGGTGACGATTGTTTCGTTCCTGTTGGCAACCGTGGTACCTAAGATCGTCGAGCCTATTATCCAAATGGGCCAAGAGCTTCCTCAGTCGACACAATTTTTATTGGCATCGAGTGAATTTATCCAGAATTGGGGCATCCAATTACTGTTGTTGATCATTGGTGTGATTGTGTTGATTAAGACCGCGCTAAAAAAGCCGGGTGTTCGCATGAACTGGGATCGCAAACTATTAAGTATTCCGCTGATCGGCAAGATTGCGAAAGGGATCAATACCTCTCGTTTTGCACGAACACTCTCAATTTGTACCTCGAGTGCGATTCCAATCCTTGAAGGGATGAAGGTCGCGGTTGATGTGATGTCGAATCAACATGTGAAACAACAAGTATTACAGGCTTCAGACAGTGTTAGAGAAGGCGCAAGCCTACGTAAAGCGTTGGATCAAACCAAACTCTTTCCACCGATGATGCTGCATATGATTGCCAGTGGTGAGCAGAGTGGTCAGTTGGAACAGATGCTGACAAGAGCGGCAGACAACCAAGACCAAAGCTTTGAGTCGACGGTCAATATCGCGTTAGGCATTTTCACCCCAGCGCTTATCGCGTTGATGGCCGGTTTGGTGCTGTTTATCGTGATGGCGACACTGATGCCGATGCTTGAAATGAACAATTTAATGAGTGGATAACGTATTGCTCATCAGACGTTAGTTTTTGGATTATCGAGAAGAAGGGCATTATTACCTTCAACTCGCTATCTGTAATTTGGAGAAAATAATGAAAAATAAAATGAAAAAACAGTCAGGCTTTACTCTATTGGAAGTGATGGTTGTTGTGGTTATTCTTGGTGTTTTAGCTAGCTTTGTTGTTCCTAACCTTTTGGGTAACAAAGAGAAGGCGGATCAACAGAAAGCCATCACGGATATCGTGGCGCTAGAGAACGCGCTAGATATGTACAAACTGGATAACAGTGTTTACCCAACAACGGATCAAGGCCTTGATGGATTGGTTTCTAAGCCAAACAGTCCAGAGCCTCGTAACTACCGTGACGGTGGCTACATTAAGCGTCTGCCTAACGACCCATGGGGCAATGAGTACCAATACCTAAGCCCAGGTGATAACGGTACTATCGATATCTTTACGCTTGGTGCTGACGGCCAAGAAGGTGGTGAAGGTATCGCTGCGGATATCGGTAACTGGAACATGCAAGATTTCCAATAAGCTTCGGTTTATTGTCGCTTGATAAGTTCCTGTTGGTTGAACAGTTCGTGTTAGTTGATACGTTATTGATGGTAAGACGTATACAGATGGAGTCTCCAAGGTGAAAACTAAGCAAACACAGCCAGGTTTCACCTTGATTGAGATTCTTTTGGTGTTGGTATTACTGTCAGTAACTGCGGTCGCGGTGATAGCGACTATTCCGACCAATAGCAAAGATGTCGCCAAAAAATACGCTCAAAGCTTTTATCAACGAGTTCAATTACTCAATGAAGAGGCTATTTTGAGTGGCTTGGATTTTGGCGTTCGGGTTGATGAAAAGAAATCGACTTACGTTCTGATGGCGCTTAAGTCAGAAGGTTGGCAAGAAGTCGAATTTGAAAAAATCCCCTCTTCAACTGAATTACCGGAAGAACTCGCGTTGTCACTGACTTTAGGTGGTGGCGCATGGGAAGACGATGATCGTTTGTTCAATCCCGGAAGCTTGTTTGATGAAGATATGTTTGCGGATCTTGAAGAGACAAAAAAGCCCAAGCCACCTCAGATATACATTTTGTCGAGTGCTGAAATGACGCCATTTGTATTGTCGTTTTATCCAAATACCGGAGACACCATACAAGATGGTTGGCGTATTCGCGTGTTGGATAATGGTGTGATTCGACTGCTAGAGCCGGGAGAAGAAGATGAAGAGGAATAACCGTTCTCCTTCTCGTGGTATGCCTCTTGGTTCTCGAGGAATGACTCTGCTTGAAGTATTAGTTGCGCTTGCTATCTTCGCTACGGCGGCGATCAGTGTGATTCGTGCTGTCACCCAACACATTAATACCCTCAGTTATTTAGAAGAAAAAACCTTCGCGGCGATGGTTGTTGATAACCAGATGGCCTTAGTCATGCTGCATCCTGAGAAGCTTAAAAAAGCGCAGGGCACGCAAGAGTTAGCGGGAAGAGAGTGGTTCTGGAAGGTGACTCCCATCGATACCAGCGATAATTTATTAAAGGCGTTTGATGTGAGTGCAGCAACCAGTAAGAAAGCTTCTCCAGTGGTCACGGTGCGCAGTTATGTGGTCAATTAAAAGCGTGTCGTTAGCTAAGAGCAAGTCGCCAAGCGAGAGCATGTCCGCCAATAAGCGAGAGCCTCGTAAACAAGGTCTATCTTCAAAAGGGAGAGGCTTTACTTTAATCGAAGTTTTGGTTTCGATTGCCATCTTTTCCACGTTAAGCATGGCGGCTTATCAGGTGGTAAATCAGGTCCAACGAAGCAACGAACTCTCTATTGAGCGCAGTGCTCGTTTAAATCAACTGCAACGCAGTTTAGTCATTTTAGATAATGATTTTCGCCAGATGGCGGTACGACAATTTCGTACCAATGGTGAAGAAGCATCATCTAAGCTGATCCTAATGAAAGAGTATTTACTGGATTCCGACAGTGTTGGCATCATGTTTACTCGCCTTGGTTGGCACAACCCACAGCAGCAGTTCCCTCGCGGAGAAGTCACCAAAGTAGGCTACCGCATAAAAGAGGAAACGCTTGAGCGTGTATGGTGGCGTTACCCCGATACACCTGCCGGTCAACAAGGTGTGATTACTCCTCTGGTTGATGATGTTGAGAACCTGGAGTTCGAGTTTTATGACGGAAGCCGCTGGGGCAAAGAGTGGCAAACCGATAAATCACTGCCTAAAGCGGTGAGACTTAAGCTGACACTGAAAGATTACGGTGAGATAGAACGTGTTTATCTCACACCAAGTGGCGCCTTAGATCAGGTCGATGATTCTTCAAACAGTGACTCTTCAGGCAGTAATGAGGGGAATAATGATTCATCAAACTAATAAGCCTGCACTGACAAAATCTGCTGTGGGGCGTAAACAGCGTGGTGTCGCGCTGATCATTATTCTGATGCTTTTGGCGATCATGGCAACCATAGCTGGCAGTATGTCGGAGCGTCTGTTTACGCAATTCAAACGCGTTGGCAATCAACTGAATTACCAACAGGCTTACTGGTATAGCATTGGTGTAGAAGCACTTGTCCAAGACGGTATTAGGCAAAGTTATAAAGATAGTGATACGGTGAACTTAAGCCAGCCATGGGCGTTAGAGGAGCAGGTATACCCATTGGATTATGGCCAAGTTAAAGGGCGTATCGTTGATGCGCAGGCTTGTTTCAATCTTAATGCGCTCGCTGGGATTACGACGACATCAAGTAACCAACCCCCTTATTTAGTGAAGGTTTGGCAAACCTTACTGGAAAACCAAAATGTGGAGCCTTATCAGGCTGAGGTTATCGCAAATTCAAGTTGGGAATTTCTGGACTCTGATACTCGAGCCACCTCTTCTACGGGGGTAGAAGACAGCACTTATGAGGCGATGAAGCCAGCTTATTTGGCGGCGAATGGCTTAATAGCAGATGAATCGGAGCTGCGAGCCGTTTATCAGGTCTCTGGTGAGGCAATGGAAAAGGTACATCCATTTATTTGCGCTTTGCCCACTGATGATTTCCGATTAAACGTGAATACCATCTCGGAAAAGCAGGCATCTTTACTGGAAGCAATGTTTGCACCCGGTCTAAGTGAATCGGACGCCAAACAGCTGATAGACAAGCGCCCATTTGATGGCTGGGATTCGGTGGATGCGTTTATGGCTGAGCCTGCTATTGTTGGTGTGAGTGCAGAAGTCAGCAAACAAGCGAAAGCATATTTAACTGTAGATAGCGCCTATTTTGAGCTAGATGCAGAGGTATTAGTTGAGCAGTCTCGTGTACGTATACGAACGCTTTTCTATAGTAGTAATAGAGAAACAGTGACGGTAGTACGCCGTCGTTTTGGAGGAATCCGTGAGCGAGTTTCTGACCGTTCGACTGAGTAGCGAGCCACAAAGCCCAGTGCAGTGGTTGGTTTGGTCGACAAGCCAACAAGAAGTGATAGCAAGTGGTGAGCTGTCTAGCTGGGATCAGCTTGATGAGTTAACGCCTTACGCTGAAAAGCGTAGCTGTATCGCTTTATTGCCGGGAAATGAGTGCTTAATTAAGCGTGTTGAAATTCCGAAAGGTGCTGCTCGCCAGTTCGACTCTATGCTGCCATTTTTGTTAGAAGACGAAGTGGCACAAGATATCGAAGACTTACATCTAACCATTTTAGATAAAGATGCAACGCACGCTACTGTGTGTGGTGTAGATCGCGAGTGGTTAAAACAAGCTTTAGACCAGTTTCGCAAAGCCAATATTATTTTCCGTAAGGTGCTACCAGATACACTAGCCGTGCCTGTTGAAGATCAAGGCATCAGTGCATTGCAAATCGACCAGCATTGGCTATTACGTCAAGGTCACTCTCAACGTCAAGGTAACTATCAAGCCGTATCAATCAGCGAAGCATGGTTAGCGATGTTTTTGCAAAGTGATTGGGTTGTGGCTGACGACGAAGACCAACCTACGACTATCTTCAGCTATACCGCAATGCCGAGCGACGATGTACAGCAGCAAAGCGGTATGGAATGGCAAGCAAAGCCTGCGGAATTGGTGATGTCCTTATTGAGCCAACAAGCGATCACCAGCGGCGTAAATTTACTGACGGGCACCTTTAAAACCAAATCTTCTTTCAGTAAATATTGGCGTGTATGGCAGAAGGTGGCGATCGCTGCTTGCTTGCTGGTGGCCGTGATTGTGACTCAACAAGTGTTGAAGGTGCAGCAATACGAAGCACAAGCACAAGCCTATCGCATGGAGAGTGAGCGTATCTTTAGAGCCGTTCTGCCAGGTAAACAACGAATTCCGACAGTAAGCTACCTTAAACGTCAGATGAATGACGAAGCTAAGAAATACGGTGGCTCAGGCGATGGTGACTCCTTACTTGGTTGGTTAGCATTGCTGCCAGAAACGTTAGGACAAGTGAAATCGATCGAAGTCGAAAGCATTCGCTATGATGGCAATCGTTCTGAAGTTCGATTACAAGCTAAAAGCGCTGATTTTCAACATTTTGAGACGGCTAAAGTGAAACTTGAAGAGAAGTTTTCCGTTGAACAAGGGCCATTGAACCGTAATGGCGATGCCGTATTTGGTAGTTTTACCCTTAAGCCCCGTCAGTAACTGCGCAAGGAGATCAGTGATGAGAAATATAATTGAACCACTCCAAGCGTGGTGGACTTCAATAAGTCAAAGAGAGCAACGATTAGTCGTTGGTTGCTCAATTTTATTGGTAGTAGGTATCATTTATTGGGGGCTAATACAGCCCCTCAGTCAGCGAGCTGAACTGGCACAGAATCGCATTCAAAGTGAAAAACAACTACTGGCTTGGGTTACTAATAAAGCCAATGAAGTGGTTGAACTAAGAGGCAATGGTGGCATTAGTGCTAGTCAGCCTTTGAATCAATCCGTGCCTGCATCTATGCGTCGCTTCAAGATCGAATTGATACGAGTGCAACCACGTGGCGAGATGCTGCAAGTGTGGATTAAACCTTTGCCATTTAATCAATTTGTTGATTGGCTGACATACCTGAAAGAAAAGCAGGGTGTTGAGGTTGAGTTTATGGATATTGATCGCTCTGATAGCCTTGGGGTTATTGACGTCAACCGACTACAGTTTAAATGAGGTTAATGTGAAACGCGGTTTATCTTTTAAGTATGGTTTGTTATTTAGCAGCATCTTTATCGTTTTTTTCTCGGTAAGTTTGTTGCTGCACTTGCCGGCTTCTTTTGTTCTTAAACATGCGCCCGTTGTACGTGGTTTAAGCATTGAAGGCGTTGAGGGCACCGTTTGGCAAGGTCGCGCTAACAATATTGCGTGGCAGCGTGTCAATTACGGCTCAGTGCAGTGGGACTTCCAGTTCTCTAAACTATTCCAAGCCAAAGCAGAACTTGCAATTCGCTTTGGTCGTAACAGCGACATGAACTTATCTGGTAAAGGGCTTATCGGGTATAGCATGAGCGGTGCTTACACGGAAAACTTAGTGGCATCAATGCCAGCTAGCAACGTGATGAAGTATGCGCCAGCGATACCTGTGCCAGTGTCTATTGCAGGACAAGTTGAACTGACTATCAAACATGCGGTTCATGCTCAACCTTGGTGCCAATCGGGTGAAGGTACGCTTGCTTGGTCGGGCGCTGCGGTTGATTCTCCGGTTGGCTCGTTAGATTTTGGCCCTGTGATTGCTGACATCAGTTGTGAAAACAGCACTGTTTCAGCGAAAGGTAATCAGAAGAGTGCTCAAGTTGATAGTGAGTTTTCTGCGAGCGTAACGCCAAATCAAAGCTACACCTCGGCCGCATGGTTTAAGCCGGGCGCTGAATTCCCATCTGCGATGCAGAGTCAGCTTAAGTGGTTGGGCAACCCTGATAGCCAAGGTAAATACCAATTTACTTATCAAGGCCGTTTTTAATCCGGTATCTACTTCTGAACTAGCATCCGCTGGTTATCAAATAACGAGATATAAAAAATGGGCACCTCAATGAGGTGCCCATTTTGTTTGAATGCTTAACTGCTTAACTGCTTAACCGCGACCAAAGCCGTCGAGTTTAGTCTTTGCCTTGTAAGATTTCTGCCCACGGTAAGTCAGCATCACCAAGCACAATGAAGTTCGGGTTCTCAAGCGTCTCTCTTTCATTGTACGAAAGCGGCTCTAACTGGGTGCTTAAGATTCGTCCGCCAGCTTCTTCAACAATGCACTGGGTTGCTGCGGTATCCCACTCTCCGGTTGGTCCAATACGTAGATAACAATCGACAGCTCCTTCTGCGACTAAACATGCCTTAAGCGCAGCAGAGCCAAGAGGAACTAAGTCGTAGTTCCAAGCAGAGCTCATACGGTTAGTGATTCGATTGATGTCTTGGCGACGGCTGATTGCCATCGCGATCGATTGGTTTGGTAGCTCGTGACGATGCGTTTTGATTTTAACGCTGTCATTAAGGTCTGGAATTTTCCAAGCGCCTTTACCACTGTAAGCGTAATAGCTCACACCTGAAACCGGTGCGTACACGACGCCCATTACCGGCTTGTTGTGTTCGATTAGGGCAATGATTGTCGCGAAATCGCCACTTCGTGCGATGAACTCCTGTGTACCGTCCAGCGGGTCAACCAACCAGTAGCGATCCCATTGAGAACGTTGCTCTAGGCTGATATCAGCGGCTTCTTCCGATAACACCGGAATATCAGGTGTCAGTTCGCTAAGTTTTTTCGAGATCAGTTTATGAGCGGCGAGATCAGCACTAGTGACGGGCGTATCATCACTCTTGGTGAACTCTTCGTAATCTTTTTTCTCGTAGATCTCTAAGATCAGTTGCCCAGCAGAGCGAGCAATCTCAATGACAGAGGGCAGCAGGTGAGACAAATCTTTTGTTATTGGCATAAATATTCTCTTACTCTTCGAGTGATTCTGACTGTTTTAATTATTGTTTAATACGCGAAGGGCTAATAGTAGGGCGGTAATACTGCGAGCCTCACAGAAGTCGAGATGCGTTAACAGTTCTTCGGCTTGAGCAAGTGGCCAGCGCACAATGTCTAGTGGCTCTGGTTCATCACCTTCTAGTTTCTCTGGGTAGAGTTCTTCTGCGATAAACAGCGTCATTTTGCTAGAGAAATAAGAGGGTGCAAGGATCACTTCTTTTAGAGGAGTAAGCTTGTTGGCACCAAAGCCAATCTCTTCTTTTAGTTCACGAACGGCGGCTTCATTTGGTTGTTCGCCTGGATCAATTAGACCTTTTGGGAAGCCGAGTTCATAGCGCTCTGTACCCGCAGCGTATTCACGTACTAACAGAATATCGCCTTGTTCCGTAATCGGAACCATCATGACTGCGTTTCGGCCGCTGGGCTTCATACGTTCGTAAGTGCGCTCTTCACCGTTTGAAAAGCGTAAATCGAGAGACTCGATAGAGAACAGTTTTGATTGAGCGACAGTTTGCTGAGCCAAAATTTCTGGTTTGGTCCTTTTTGTCATTGCGCTCACTCCTTAACTCATTGGAATTCTTTCTTATAAAGTCATTCTAATATAGGGGAAATGACGGTGAGTTCCTAGATCCTAGCTTTCATATCCTAGAATTATTGGAGCAGGAACCGATTGCGATCACTTGAATACCTTACTGCAAATGGTAACGCCTCACTATTGTTGGCATTGAACGGGAAATATACGGTTCAGGAGTGCTTCTGCTGTTTTAAACACAAAAAAGGTTGATGCTTGCGCATCAACCTTTTGATTGAATCTTTAACTATCTACTGGCTAAGACTGTATGAGTGCTTAGTCGTAAAAGAGCTTAGTAGTAAGAGTGCTCACCACGATCGTGTTCAGTTGCATCACGAACGGCTGTCAATTCACCTTCGAATTGTTGAAGAAGTTCTTTCTCGATGCCTTCTTTTAGCGTTACATCAACCATAGAACAACCGTTACAACCACCGCCGAATGCAACGATAGCAGCACCTTCTTCAGTGATCTCTACTAGGCTAACGTGACCGCCGTGGCCAGCAAGCTGTGGGTTCACTTGGGTTTGGATTGCATACTCAACACGCTCTATCAGAGTTGCGTCGTCTGATACTTTACGCATTTTAGCGTTTGGTGCTTTAAGCGTTAGTTGAGAGCCCATTTTGTCAGTCACGAAGTCAATCTCAGCTTCGTCTAGGAATGGCAGGCTTAACTCGTCTACGTATGCCGAGAAAGCGTCGAAAGAAAGCTTAGTGTCAGACGCTTCGATAGCATCTGTTGGGCAGTAAGAAACACCACACTCAGCGTTTTGTGTGCCTGGGTTTACCACGAACACACGAATGTTTGTACCTTCAGGCTGCTGTGACAGCAGATTGGCAAAGTGAGTTTGAGCTGTTTCTGTAATAGTAATATTTGACACGACGAATACCTGAGTAGATTTGTAGGTTATTAGCGCCATTCTACTCCTGTCAGACTTGTAATTCAGCCCTTTTTTGTTGGATTGCTGTACAAGTAGCGATTCACAGCTTTTATCCAGAGGGCTCAGGAGTGCGGCAGATGCAGTAAATATCAATCCTTTTCACGCCCACTTCAAGTAGTAATTGGCATAATTGATACACTGTACTGCCTGTGGTTACAACATCATCAATTATCGCGACGTGAGAAGGGATAGCTCCTTGAAAGTCTTGTTTTCGAAGCGTAAAAGCGCTCTTTAGATTGTGTAATCGTGCGGATTTAGTCAGTCCTTGCTGAGAAGCCGTTGAGCGAATTCGACGGAACAGCACCTCAGCTTCAACGCCAAGTTCTTGAGCCGTGTAATTAGCAAGCAGCTGACTTTGATTAAAGCCACGATGAATATATCGACGCCAATGCAAAGGGACACAGGTGATCAGCGGAGCAGGGTGCTCGATACGTGAAGCCAATAACTTTGACAGATCGCGTGCAAACCAAAACTTATCGGCGTATTTCATTTGTTGGATATAACGTGCCGTTGGGAAGGTGTAGTCCCCAACGCAATAGAGACGATGCCAAGGTGGAGGCTGTGATAAACATTGCCCGCACTGATCTACTGTGATCAGTGTTTTTAAGCCACATCGTTGGCAGCGAGGAACTGGCTCAAAGAGTTTGAGACAAGAATTGCACCATCTAGGGTGATCATCGTCGGCAAGCTTATCTAGCTTACACAGGTGGCATTGAGGTGTGACCAGACGCGGTGTGTGTTTTTGTAGCCAATCGGATAACATAGCTCGTGATGCTTTTGGGTTAGGGTGTTCCTTTTACTCACAATACTGAAAAGCGCGGATTATCGCTGATGGAAAAAGTAGGGAATATCGAGAATGAGTGACACGTTATATTGGCATGTTTCTGGGCAAGGGCCTGATTTAGTGTTGGTTCACGGCTGGGGAATGAACGGTGCGGTATGGCAACAAACCGTTGATGCGTTAGAAGCTGATTTTCGAGTGCATGTTGTCGATTTACCAGGGTATGGACACAGCGCGCACAGCCACGCTCAAGATCTTGAAGAGATAGCTCAGCAACTATTGGCCGACGCGCCCAAGCAAGCGATTTGGGTTGGTTGGTCACTCGGTGGTTTGGTCGCGACGCACATGGCGTTGCATCACTCAGATTACGTAAGCAAATTGGTGACTGTTGCCAGTTCTCCTAAATTCGCCGCTGCAAAAGAACCCGTGTTATGGCGAGGCATTCAGCCAAACGTATTAAGCGCATTTACCGAACAGCTGGTTGAAGATTTCCAAACCACTATCGAACGCTTTATGGCACTGCAAGCCATGGGCAGCCCTTCTGCAAGGCAAGATGTAAAACAACTCAAGCAAGCGGTACTGTCTCGTCCGCTTCCGAATCCTGATTCTTTATTGGCCGGCTTAAAGATGCTGTCTGATGTTGACTTGCGTGAACAACTGCCGGAGATTTCAGTGCCTATGCTGCGTTTATACGGGCGACTGGATGGATTGGTGCCAATCAAGGTAGCAAAAGATCTGGGTAGAGCGCTGCCTCATACCGAGCAATATATATTCACGCAGTCTTCACATGCGCCGTTTATGACAGAAGCCGATGCCTTTTGCAGTGAACTAGTTAGCTTCGCGCAAAAATAATCACTAAATTTATTGCCGGATTGGTCGATATATAACCTAACCAAGGCATTGCATGATACTCAGACCTAACTCTCTCATGAGTTGATTGCGGTAAGTTGGGCTATGCCTGTTGTGCTGACTCAGTACGACAGCGTTATGGCAACAGTGATGGGCGATTCTTGAGGAGAGTTCGCGATGATTGTGTCACCTGCAACTGCAGTAAGTGTGCCACTAATCGCCCCGTCCGTTAATGTGCAAACAGAGCAAGTTGCGCGTGATAATAGAGTCCGAGAACCTGTTGCTCCCGCAGTAGCATTGGCGAGAACCAATGCAGAGCGTAAGGTAAAATCAGACGATAAACGAAGGCAGCAGTCGGCTTGGGATCCTTCAGACCATCCAGGTTATGAAATGGAGAACGAGTCAGAGGCCAATTCGGTTAGCCATGAAGAACCACAAGATCCTTTTGATCGGTTATTCAGTTTGTTGGCACTGAAAACATACAGTGCTGACCAAGGAAAAGGCTATACCATGCGTTTCCGCCTGCCAAAGCATGTTTTAGATGCGGCGATTCAGGAGGGACAGATGGAGAAACGACGTAAGGTCATAAAGTATCATTATGGTCATGCTGTTGCGCCTCATGCTCCGTCAGAGATGTTAGTCGTATTATAGTTATACTCTTCATACTTGAAGCTGCAGCGTTGTTAACTGCGTAAGTTCACCCTAATCACATAGAACCTCTATGCTCATAGGGATGAACTTACTTGTTGCCTAGCTGCAACTCCAATTATTTTGAGTATAAGCACGAAGAATACAACCAAGCTTCGATGTCTCTTTTGAACACATAATAAAAAAACCTGCATACCCTAAGGGATGCAGGTTTTCTGTTTTAAGCATATCTGTTTTGCAGACGAGCTAACGGATTACTTTTTCGCTTTAGCGAAGGCAGCTGCGAAAGCACCGCCCATCGCAGCGTTTTGTTGCGGCTCCTCACGACGGCGTTGTCCACCTTGTGAGTTTTGATTTGGTCGGCTTTGCGTACGAGGTGCACTTGAACGTTGTGCGCGGTTGTCTTGGCCTGGTTCATCTTTCATGCGCATGCTTAGTGCAATACGTTTACGCTGAACATCCACTTCCATCACCTTCACTTTCACGATATCACCCGCTTTCACCACTTCACGTGGGTCAGCGACAAAGCGATCGGTCAGCGCTGAAATGTGTACCAAGCCGTCTTGGTGAACACCAATATCGACGAACGCACCGAAGTTAGCCACGTTTGAAACCACGCCTTCTAAGATCATACCGGGTTCTAAGTCAGACATGCTATTTACGCCATCGGCGAACGTTGCCGTCTTGAACTCAGGACGAGGATCTCGACCCGGTTTATCCAGCTCTTTGATGATGTCGGTTACTGTCGGTACACCAAAATTTTCATTCGTGTAATCAACCGCATGTAAGCCACGTAAGAAGTCTGTGTTACCTACCAGAGATTTGATGTCTTTATGGTTTTTCTCGGCGATGGTTTTCACCAATGGGTAAGCTTCTGGGTGAACCGATGATGCGTCTAGCGGGTTCTTACCATCCATGATACGCAGGAAGCCAGCACACTGTTCAAAGGCTTTTGGCCCTAAACGAGCGACTTTCTTCAAGGTAGTACGGGCTTCAAAGCGACCGTTTTCATCACGGAAATCCACGATGTTCTGAGCGATGGTGCTAGAAAGGCCTGCTACGCGAGTAAGTAGCGCGGCAGACGCGGTGTTCACATCAACACCTACGGCGTTTACACAGTCTTCGACAATTGCGTCTAGGCGCTTAGCAAGCATGGTTTGGCTCACATCGTGTTGGTATTGGCCCACACCGATCGATTTAGGGTCAATCTTCACAAGCTCTGCCAGTGGATCTTGTAGACGACGCGCAATAGACACCGCACCACGAATCGAGACATCCATATTCGGGAACTCTTTTGCCGCTAGCTCAGAAGCAGAATAAACCGATGCGCCCGCTTCGCTAACAATGATTTTCTGCGCTGTTAGGTTGCCACGCTTAATCACATCAGCCACAAAGCTGTCTGTTTCGCGCGAAGCCGTACCATTACCAATCGCAATCAAATCAACATTGTATTGGCGAACCATCTGCTCAACCACGTGCGCAGATTTGTCGTATTGCTTCTGTGGTGGGTGAGGGTAAATGGTCTCTGTTGCCAGAACCTTACCGGTTGAATCTACAACGGCGATTTTTGAACCGGTACGTAAACCCGGATCCAAGCCTAAAGTTGCTCGAGGGCCAGCAGGCGCAGCCATCAACAAGTCTTTAAGGTTGGTTGCGAACACCCCAATCGCTTCGATTTCACCGCGTTCTTTCATCGCGCCCATCAACTCAGTTTCCATGTGCATAGAAACCTTGATACGCCATGCCCAGCTAATCACTTGCTTACGCCATACATCTGCAGGTGCGCTGCTTAGGGTAATACCGTAGTGATCAGAGATGATGTTTTCGCAGTATGAACCGCGTACACCTTCTTCTTGTTCAGGATCAGCATTCATTGCCAACGTTAAGAAGCCTTCATTACGGCCGCGCAACATGGCAAGGGCACGGTGAGAAGGCACTTTGTTTAGCGTTTCGTTGTGTTCGAAGTAGTCTTTGAACTTTTCGCCAGCTTGCTCTTTACCTGCCACGACACGTGAAACGAGCTCAGAGTTGCGTGTTAGATGTTGGCGAATCTTTTCAAGTAGGTTTGCGTCTTCTGCAATACGCTCCATCACGATTGCACGTGCCCCATCGAGTGCGGCTTTAGTATCAGCAATGCCTTTATCGCTGCTGATGAAGTTAGCTGCTTCGGTTTCAGGATCGTGCTGTGGTTCATTCCATAGTGTATCGGCAAGTGGCTCTAAGCCTGCTTCGATTGCGATTTGACCTTTGGTACGACGCTTTGGTTTGTATGGCAGGTATAAATCTTCAAGGCGCGTCTTGCTGTCGGCTTGAGTGATATCACGCTCCAGTTCTGGCGTGAGCTTGCCTTGGTCTTGAATCGATTTCAGGATCGTTTGGCGACGATCGTCTAGTTCGCGAAGGTATGAAAGGCGACTGTCAAGGTTACGTAGTTGGGTATCGTCTAAGCCACCCGTGACTTCTTTACGGTAGCGGGCAATAAAGGGAACGGTATTACCGTCGTCAATTAGGTTTACTGCGGCGGTGACTTGCTCTGAACGAACATTCAGTTCTTCAGCAATCAGTCGACAGATAGCTTGGCTCATCCGATGAATCTCTTATTTAATATCATGACAAATACATGGGGGTGAGCGTACGCTTTTTCTAGCTTTGACTGTGTAATTATCCTGTCAGAAGTCCAATTTCCGTTTGTGATACCCGCTTTGTGCGAGATCTCTCACACGTGGTGTGCGACTAAGTCACTTTAAATCGATGAAATCGTCTTAAAATAAACCTAAGTTGCTGATTTTATTTAATTGTGTGTTTGTGGGCGTATTTCTCACCTGAAATGTTTTTTGGGACTGTCTAGGAAACTCGCCCAATTACCGTAATATTTAACTTGTCGACAGGGAGTTGGCAGGAACAGGAAAAAGCCTAACGGACTAGGTATCTTCAGGATGAAGATTTGATTACTTAGGATGAGTGGTCAGCAAGGAAGTGATAATCTCTGGATGAGATTCGCCAGTCAGGATGACAGGCTAGAATGGACACCGCTAGGATGGCGATGAACAAAAAGGAAATTGGTTAAAGGATTTAGCCACTATCAAGGAAAGATGCAGGGAGCACCTTATCTCGAAGAGATAAACAGTAGCCGGATTGCTGCGATAGAGACTTAACCCCGTCAGGCGAAAGCCTAGCGGGGTTTTCTTTTATCTGGCGTTTGTGATTTTGCCAGCTTCGAGCTGTTATAGTCGGTTAACTGCGCTTGTCTAGTCAGTTCTAAGCGTTATCTGTGTAGTGAATTGAATTGATAAACCATTCTTTTATGCCTTCCGGGGTCTTCACCTCGAACTCATCGTCGACTTCCTTTTTAAGCAGAGCTCTAGCCATAGGTGAGTCGATAGAGATATAGCCTTTAGCATCGCCGTAGATCTCTTCAGGGCCGACAATACGAAACTTCTTAATTTCCCCATCATCATTCTCAATTTCGACCCAAGCGCCGAAAAATACCTTACCTTCTTGTTGTGGCGAGTAATCCACGATCGTGACATCAGGTAAGAACTTACGCAGGAAACGCACTCGGCGATCTATTTGACGAAGTAAACGCTTGTTGAAAGTGTAATCTGCGTTTTCTGAACGATCTCCAAGGCTTGCAGCCCAAGTGACTATTTTGGTTATTTCTGGACGCTTCTCGTGCCATAAGTGGTCATGTTCTGCTTTGAGCTTGTTATAACCTTCGCGGGTGATAAGTTTGGTTTTCATAAATCTGACTTAATGAAATGATGATCTAAGATAGAATATATAGAAAGGCAACATACGTTAACAATTATTTAGGCGACTTTTTCTCCAATAATGTTACATTTTTAATGTCTTATACCAATATACAATTTACCAAGAATGCTTAACCTTAGGTTTAAGCTTTAATAGGTGGAACCATTACATGCAAGAAAACTACAAAATTTTAGTGGTCGATGACGATGCTCGTTTACGTGCACTGCTAGAACGCTATCTGTCAGAGCAAGGCTTTCAAGTGCGTAGCGTGGCAAACAGTGAGCAGATGGACCGCCTGTTAACCCGTGAAAACTTTCACTTGATGGTATTGGATTTAATGTTGCCGGGCGAAGACGGTCTTTCGATCTGTCGTCGTCTAAGAAACGCAAACAACTCGCTACCTATCTTGATGCTGACTGCAAAGGGTGACGAAGTGGATCGCATTGTGGGTTTGGAAGTGGGTGCAGATGATTACCTGCCAAAACCATTTAACCCACGTGAACTGCTTGCTCGTATCAAAGCGGTAATGCGTCGCCAAGTGATAGAAGCACCGGGCGCGCCAAGCACAGAAGAGTCTGTGGTTGAGTTTGGTGAGTTCCGCCTAAACCTAGGTACACGTGAAATGTTCCGCGGTGAAGAGCCAATGCCTCTTACCTCAGGTGAATTTGCGGTTCTGAAGTCACTGGTCACTAACGCTCGTGAGCCAATGTCTCGCGATAAGCTGATGAACATGGCTCGTGGCCGTGAGTATTCAGCAATGGAACGTTCTATCGATGTTCAGATTTCACGTCTGCGTCGCCTAGTGGAAGAAGACCCAAGTAAGCCTCGTTACATTCAAACGGTGTGGGGCTTGGGTTATGTATTCGTTCCAGATGGCAAAGCTGTGTAATCTAGCTTTGCTCGTTCTGTGATTCAGAATTTTTTATTTACGGGTCATCTCATTAATATGCGATGGCCCGTTTTGTATTCAGCACAAGGGGTTAAAGTTATAGTTCCCACTATATCCCTTTATCACCCCCTCATTTTAGGTCTTCTATGCGCATACGTAGCTCCTTTACTCAGTCGATAGTGCTCTTTTTAACCCTGCTGGTTGCTAGCCAAATATTTTCGTATTACGCGGTGTTTAACTACGCTTTGATGCCGAGTTTGCAGCAGTTTAATAAGATATTGGCACATGAGCTAAACCTAGTATTGGACCAAGGCAGCGATATCGAGATTGATGCGCCACTGCGTCAGCGTGTACTTGAGCAGCTCGGGGTTACGGTTCATGCCAAGGACAGTGAAGCGTCGGGCGAGTACTACCATGCGGTCGCGATAGACCTGATGAGTGAGGAGATGACCAAAGAGCTCGGTTCTGAAACCGAAGTGCGATTGGTTTTAGGCAAAGAAAGTTACGTGTTGTGGATGGACATTGCGCAGTTGCCTAACTCCTTGATTCGTATTCCCCTGTCTGAGCTGCAAGAAGAAGACTTTGCGCCTCTATTTCGTAACAGTTTGATCATGGCGTTGTTGATTGTTGCTGGTGGTTGGCTGTTTATCCGCTTGCAAAATCGGCCGTTGATAGCCCTAGAGAAAGCCGCGCAAGGTGTTGGGCGTGGTGATATTCCACCGCCCTTACCAGTACAAGGTGCACAAGAGATTCGCTCGGTAACTCGAGCCTTTAATCAGATGTCGAAAGGCATTCAAGAACTCGAAGAAGACCGCGCTTTGTTGATGGCAGGTATCAGTCATGATTTACGTACTCCGTTAACGCGTATTCGCTTAGCGACCGAGATGATGTCGCCAGAAGACAGTTACTTAGCGGAAGGGATCATCAGTGATACTGAAGAGTGTAATGAGATCATCAGCCAGTTTATGGACTATTTAAAGCCAGTTGATCGAGATTCATTCCAAGCGGTGTTTGTAGACGATATTGCGCGCGAGGTCTCTAGCTCTGAAGGTGGCTATGAGATCCAGATTGAAACTGATATTCCAGAAACCATGAAACCTGCGATAGGTAACCCGATCGCGATGAAGCGTGCGGTGAGTAACTTGGTGGTAAACGCGTTGCGTTACGGTAATGGTTGGGTCAAGGTATCGACCGGCATGACGGCGGATAACAAACTGGCTTGGGTAACGGTCGAAGATAATGGTCCAGGTATTCCACAAGACCAGATCGGAAAGTTGTTTGAACCGTTTACTCGTGGTGATACTGCCCGAGGCAGTGAAGGGACAGGTTTAGGCTTGGCAATTGTGAAACGTATTGTCAGTCAGCATCAAGGTGCGGTGGTGGTGAATAACCGCAGTGAGGGTGGTTTAAAAGCGCAGATCAGTTTCCCTGTGAAGCCGTAAGCTCAGTTTAATGGTTTGGCGAGTCGGTTGGGTTTCGGCTTAGAGATCCCCGATTCGGTCATTCTTCCCTCTAGTGAGGAACGAACGAATAGGGAATCTCGCTCTTGGCTTATAGGTAAAGACCTTCGAGTATTGAGCTACCATTGATGTCAAAAAGGCTTCCTTGAGGGATAATGCCGATCGTTTAAGAAGACTTGAACGATCTTGCAGTTAGCAGATAATCCCCATCAACAACGTTGATGGGGATTTTTTATGCTTGAACAAGAATTAGCAATGGCACACGAGACCATTGAAGATGCCGACAATTATGAATCTGTCGTCGACGCCATTCAGATTGAGTGGATAGAACAAGCTCTTCTTGAAACCAATAAAGCGAGCATAAGACGACGCCGACTTCCCGCTCAGCAAGCTGTCTGGTTAGTTATTTGGATGGGGCTGCAACGCAACATGTCTATCAAAGAGGTATGCAGTTCATTAGACATTGCACTTCAGCCTAAACCTGAAGATAGCTGGTCTCGTGTTGCACCCAGTGTCCTAACTGATTCACGCCGACGTCTAGATGAGAGTCCGTTAGCGGCTCTGTTTCACACAACGGTAAAGGCTTGGAACGGAGATATCCTTCAACAAGACAAAGACTTAGAGCTTAATGTTCTTGCTGTCGATGGAACAACATTTCGGTGTCAGGATTCCCCAGAGAACGCTGAACAATTTGGGTTCATCTCCAAAAAATTGAAACCTTACCCTCAACTTCGTTTAGTCGCTTTGATGTCAACAGAAACTCGAATGATTATGGGGGCGGCTTTTGATGGTTGTCATGTCGGTGAAACGACCTTAGCTAAGCGCCTATTCAATGACATCCCCGCACACTCATTGACCTTATTTGATCGTTGTTATTTCTCGGCAGACCTTTTGCTGTCCTGGCAAGAGAGTGCGGAAAATGCGCACTGGTTAATGCCTGCAAAACGTAAACTACGCTATGAAGTGTTGGAGAAATATGCGGAGAACGACATGCTTATCTCAATGCCTATCTCTCCTCAAGCTCAACGGCAGAATCCGAATTTACCCGCACGTTGGGAAGCCAGATTAGTCCTATATCAAGAGCCAAAAGGTGAGATAAAAGGTTTTATTACTTCACTTACAGACCCTAGTAAATACTCGCTAGAAAGCCTGCTGCGTATTTATTGGCAACGCTGGGAGATAGAAGAAGGTTATGGTGAAATTAAACAGACTCAACTGCAAAGTCACGTCACTTTACGAAGTCGTTTTTCTGCCGGTGTGAAGCAAGAGCTTTGGGGCGTATTACTTGCCTATAACTTAGTGCGATTAGAGATGGTTAAGATAGCTTCAGAAGCCGGGGTTCGAGCGACTAGGGTCAGTTTTACCGCCGCAATTAACCTTATTGATGCGCAATTACGTTGGTTAGCTTTAAGTCCAGACGGAACTCTACCTGTAAAACTGAAAAGGATGAGAGAAAGTTTGAGTCACTTCATTCTTCCAGATAAAAGAAAGGACCGAACGTTTCCACGTTCAGTCCTCTTTGTCCCAGCCAAATATCCGTTCAGATTCAAGCAGTAATGCTTATCCGAACGGCATTATCCTTGAGGGAAGCCTTTCTACGTTCTGGGCAATGGTATCTTGGCTAATTAAGCCTTAGAGTAAACATCGCGTTCACCCAACCAACGATTGATGATCGCCTTGGCATTATCTGGGTAGCTATCGTGAATATGACGCGCGATACGCTGCACTTCAGGAATTAAACGTTGGTCACGAACTAAGTCGGCAATTTTGAAATCAGCCAAGCCTGTTTGTTTAGTGCCAAGTAGTTCGCCGGGACCACGGATCTCTAAGTCACGCTGAGCAATCACAAAGCCATCGTTACTTTCACGCAGCACACCTAAGCGCTTCTGAGCGGTTTTAGACAGTGGCGAGTGATACAGCAGTACACAATGGCTTGCGACTGAACCACGGCCAACACGGCCTCGTAGTTGGTGCAGTTGTGCTAGGCCAAGACGCTCTGGATTCTCGATGATCATTAAGCTCGAATTAGGCACATCCACACCTACTTCAATCACGGTAGTCGCGACCAACAAATGCAGTTTGTTCTCTTTGAATTCCTGCATCACCGCTTGTTTCTCAGCGGGTTTCATTCGGCCATGAACCAAACCAATTTTTACGTCGGGCAGTTTGCGTTGCAGCTCTTCTGCCGTATCCGCTGCAGCTTGAGCTTCCAGTACTTCCGATTCATCAATCAACGTACACACCCAGTAAGCTTGTTTGCCTTCATTGAGACACGCATTTTTCACACGTTCAACAATGTCATCCCGCTTGGTATCAGGAATCGCGACGGTTTGAATTGGGGTTCGCCCCGGTGGTAACTCATCAATAATCGAGGTTTCGAGGTCGGCGTAGGCCGTCATGGCGAGTGTTCGTGGAATAGGGGTTGCGGTCATCACCAGTTGATGTGGGTAATAACCTTGCTTGGCGCCTTTCTCACGCAGCTCTAAACGCTGGTGGACACCAAATCGGTGTTGCTCATCAATGATCACTAAACCAAGGTTTTTAAATTCTACATGTTCTTGGAACAAGGCATGCGTGCCGACGATCATCTGAGCTTCACCGCTGGCAATACGTGCTAGCTCTGTTTCGCGAGCTTTGCCTTTGAGTTTGCCCGCTAGCCAGCCGACTTGAATGCCCATCGCTTCAAACCAATTGGCAAAGTTAATTGCGTGCTGCTCTGCTAATAGTTCCGTTGGGGCCATCAAAGCGACTTGTTGACCATGTTCGAGTGCGCGAACGGCTGCCAGTGCGGCGACTAAGGTTTTACCTGAACCCACATCACCTTGGACTAAACGCATCATAGGGTGCGGCTTTTCAAGGTCAGCTTCGATCTCTTTGGTCACTCGCGCTTGAGCGTTGGTTGGAGAAAACGGTAGTTGAGCGAGTAGCTTATCTTTGAGTGCATTTACTGGAGGAAAAGGCATCGCTTTGTCTTGCTGCCCTTTACTACGAACAGACAGCATCGACAGATTTTGAGCCAGTAGCTCTTCCATAATCAGGCGTAGCTGCGCAGGGTGTTTACCTTCATCAAACAACTCTAGGTCAATGCCTGGAGGTGGTCTGTGAATGGTATGCAGTGCTTGTGCGAGGGTAATTTGGTGATCGTATAAACCTGATGGTAGCAGCTCATTCACCGCGGCTTTGTCGATCAGCTCTAATGCTTGGTCGGTGAGGTTACGCAGCGTGACTTGTCTTAGCCCTTCGGTGGTTGGGTACACCGGAGTTAGGTTAGCTTCAACATCTGGCTGTTGCTTAGGAGCAAAGAATTTGTAGTCTGGATGGACGATCTCAAGCCCCATATTACCGCGCTTGATCTCACCATAAGCATGCACTTGTTTGCCTTCGGCAAAGTTATTCTTCATACCTGCGGTGAAGTTGAAAAAGCGTAGGGTAATGGTGCCGTTACCATCGCTGATCTTTACCGCCAACATCTTACGTTTACCGAAAATGGTATCGACATGCATTACCTTGCCTTGCACTGCAGCCCATAAGCCCGCGTGCAGTTTTACGATTGGGTAGATACGTGTTCTATCTTCGTAGCGCAAAGGCAGGTGAAAAAGCAGATCTTGTACGTTGTTAAGCCCAACCTTTTCCAGTTTCTCTGCGACTTTAGCGCCGACTCCAGATAAAGAGTTGAGAGGGATAGCAGATAAAAGCTGTGACATAACAAGGCTCATAAACGTAAGAGAGATAATCTATTCAAGCATTTTACTGGATTTTTGTACAGGCAGGAATAGCATGAAGCGAGGGGAATTCTAGGATTGCAGACATAAAAAATCCCCTTAAGCGATAAAGCATTCAGGGGATTTAAATTCTTAGCAAAGCTGCTAACAAGTTCGAACGTTAGTTCTTACGACGTCTTACTTTGAGCGCGTGTGGCATCACACGTAGCTTCTTCATAATACTCGCTAAATGAACACGATCTTTAGTGGTCAACAAGATAGTCACTGTGTACAAGCGTCCGTCACGTTCTTCGGTTGAGATACCGTGAATGTTCGAGCCTGTTTTCGAGATAACGTTAGTTAACTCAGCCAGTGCACCTTGATGGTTCTGCAATTCGACCTGAAGTTCAGCTGTGAACTCTTGGTTGTAATCGTCAGACCATTCAACCGCCATGTATTTATCCGGTTCTTTCTGGTAACCACGAACGTTTGGACACGTTTCACGGTGCACCACAAGACCACGACCTGGAGATACATGGGCTATGATGTGATCATCTGGAATCGGGTGACAACAGTTAGCAAACGTCAGTAGCAGGCCTTCAGCACCACGGATAGGCAATTTCTTCCTCGGCGTATCGCTGTTGTTTACTACTTCAGTCAGTTCGTCAGCATCACCTAATAAACGACGAGCAATAACGATACTCATCAGTTCACCAAGACCAATCGATGCTAGCAAGTCTTCAACGTTTTCTAGGCGTAAGTCTGACAGTACATGTTCGATATTCTCTTGACCGACATCGGCAATAGAGTGTTCACCAAGTGCATGGTTCAGTAGGCGACGGCCAAGGGTAATCGACTCTTCACGACGCATCGTTTTCAGAACCTGACGGATCTTAGTACGCGCACGTGAGGTCACCACGTAGTTGAGCCATGCTGCATTCGGACGTGCGCCCGGAGCACTGATGATCTCAATGGTTTGGCCATTCTTCAGCGACTTGCTGAGTGGGTAAGGGTTCATGTCGACACGAGCCCCTACACACATGTTGCCGACGTCGGTATGTACCGCGTAAGCAAAGTCGACCGCTGTTGCACCTGCTGGAAGTTCGACAATGCGACCTTTCGGCGTGAATACGAAGATCTCATCTGGGAACAGATCGGATTTAACGTTTTCAATGAATTCGAATGAGTTACCTGCGCTTTGTTGCAGTTCAAGTAAGCTCTGCATCCAACGTTGTGCTTTAACCTGCGCGGTTGTCCCGTTGCTACTGCGTGAGCCATTGCCTTTGTAAGACCAGTGTGCCGCGACACCTTTATCTGCCATTTGCTCCATATCTTCCGTACGGATCTGGACCTCAACAGGCACCCCGTGAGGGCCGATCATTGACGTGTGCAGAGATTGGTAGCCGTTGGCTTTTGGTACCGCAATATAGTCTTTCATGCGGCCAGGACGAGGCTTGTACAGGCTGTGAGCCTGACCAAGTACGCGATAGCAAGTATCTGGGGTATCAACCACTACGCGGAAAGCGTAGATGTCCATAATGGTGTGGAAGCGCTGCTCTTTGGTTTTCATCTTGTTATAGATGGAGAACAGGTTCTTTTCACGACCAAGTACGCGAGCAGGTAAACCGACTTCTTCAAGGCGGCCTTCGATTTCGCTATGGATACGTTGGATCATCTCCTTACGGTTACCACGCGCAGCTTTCACTACGTTTTTCAGGACGCGATAACGGTTAGGATAAAGGGCTTCGAAGCCCAGCTCTTCTAGTTCTGTCTTGATGTTATGAATACCAAGACGATGAGCTAGCGGAGAATAAATCTCTAGGGTTTCACGAGCAATACGACGCTTTTTATCAGGACGAAGTGCCCCAAGCGTACGCATGTTGTGAGTACGGTCAGCTAATTTGATCAAGATAACGCGGATGTCTTGCACCATAGCGAGAACCATCTTACGGAAGTTCTCTGCTTGCGCTTCTTTGCGATCACGAAATTTAAGCTTATCCAGCTTAGATACACCATCAACCAATTCAGCAACGGTATTGCCGAATTGAGCTTCTAGCTCCTCTTTTGTAACTTCAGTATCTTCAATTACATCGTGGAGTAGGGCTGCTTGCAGAGTTTCGATATCCAGACGCATTTCTGCCAGGATTCTTGAAACCGCTACAGGGTGGATAATGTATGGTTCACCCGTTGAACGGGTTTGCCCTTCATGGGCGTCTCTCGCTACCACATAAGATTGACGCAGAGCCTCAATTTGAGGCTCTGTTAGGTATTCTTGGGCAACGTCTTTGAGGCTATCGAATAGATACAAATTAAAGGCCCGGAAGGTTAATTAGTTCGAATGACGTTGATTCTATCAGCGAATATGAGCTATCGAGTGTGCGCGATGCTGCTTACTGCTGCAAGTTCAGCCGCTTCTTGCTCTTGTTGCTCTTGACGCTCACGAGCATCTAGTACGTCTTTAGTGATAAGACCTTCTTCGATTTCGCGAAGAGCGATAACCGTTGGCTTATCGTTTTCTTCAGGCACTAGTGAATCTTTGCCGCCAGTTTGCATTTGACGTGCGCGGCGAGCCGCAATAAGAACTAGGTCGAAACGGTTGCCAACTTTTTCAACAGCGTCTTGAACAGTTACGCGTGCCATGAGGACTCCAAATAGTAATTAACTAATAAATTTTAGATGACGAGAAAGTATACAAGTTTAACTAGAGACTTTCTAGCTCACCGTATACTTATCTCAATGGAAAATCCAGGGGATCTAGATTATTCCGCTAATAAAGCAGTAAGCATGCCGCTGTATTTAGCTGCTTGCTTATCTTCTTTTAAGCGCTCCGCACGAATGATTGCTCTGAAGTCCATTAAGGCTGCATCAAAGTCATCATTCACGATCACATAATCGTATTCTGCATAGTGAGAAATCTCTGATTTTGCTTCGCTCATGCGTTTCGCAATAACTTCGTCGCTATCTTGACCGCGAACATTTAAACGACGCTCTAGTTCACCATTTGATGGTGGAAGAATGAAGACACTCTTCGCTTGAGGCATTTGTTCACGGATCTGACGAGCACCTTGCCAGTCGATATCTAGGAATACATCGATACCGCGGTCTAGGTTTTCTTCAATCCAAACGCGTGAAGTACCGTAGTAGTTGCCGAATACTTCAGCGTATTCTAGGAACTCACCTTTACCAATAAGGTCTTCAAAATGATGCTTCTCTACGAAGTGGTAGTGAACACCATTTTCTTCACCAGGGCGCATACCGCGAGTGGTGTGTGAAACAGATACCTTCATTGCGTAGGTTGGATTGGTTTCCAGCATTGCTGAGATCAAGCTCGATTTACCTGCGCCACTAGGTGCAGATACGATGTAAAGAGTACCTATGCCCATCTGTATATTTCCACTGTTGGTTGGATTGAGTGAGGGCGATAACCGACACTATAAAAGATAGCACTGACCTTAATTTTTGTACCGATGGTTACGTCTATAAAGGAATAACGAGTAAAACTAATAGCTGTAACTGGTGAAAATTAGGTCAGAAAAATGGAGGCGAAGAGTAGCATATTTAGATGATTGAGAACAACTGACTTGATCGTTATTTATTCTCAAATGATCCTTTGTCTGATCTTCATATAAATGTAATGACCTATCATGTTCAGTTTTTTATGTGATCTGAACAAAAATTGTTGAAGTTTTAATCTCAATCCTTACAATCCGCGCAAACGATTAAATGCTGTATATATCTAGTGATATGGACTAGATGTTTCTACTACCGAGCCTACCTTGGTGACTACAGTTTTTAGTGTAGAGACCCCTCTATTCTCACAGCATTTGAATCTCAAATTTCTTAATTTATTACATAGGTTTTGTTGTGAATACCGACTCCACCCTGAAAGCCCAGAAAACGTCTGGCTCGCTTGACACCATGTTCAAACTCTCAGAGAGAAAGACCACGATCAGCACTGAGCTATACGCAGGTTTTATTACCTTCTTAGCGATGAGTTATATCTTGGCGGTTAACCCAGCAATTCTGGGTGGCATCCCGGGAATGGACAAAGGGGCAGTATTTACGGCAACAGCTCTTTCTGCGGCTATTGCAACGCTTATCATGGGCATTTGGGGTAACTACCCAGTGATGCTGGCGCCGGGCATGAGCATGAACGGCTTCTTCAAAGGCTTACTGTTAAGTGGTTCTGTGGCAGTACTTTGGAATGAAGCGCTATTCGGCATCTTCCTATCGGGTATCCTTTATCTCGCTTTCTCATTGACCAATATTCGTAAGTCGATGATTGAATCTATTCCTGAAGATTTAAAGCTGGCGATTACCGTGTCTCTCGGTTTGTTCATTGCTTTCTTAGGCCTAAAGAATGCAGGCATCATCGTTTCTAACCCGTTCGTATTGGTTGGCTTAGGTGACATCTCCGATCCACAAGTGGTTATCGCTTATGTGAGTATCTTCATCGCTCTGGGCTGTATGGTTCGTGACATTAAACTAGCAACGTTTATCTCGTTTGTTTCGGCGATTGCATTGACGATTCTAGCTGATGTGTTCTTAGGGACATCAAACGCGCCAATCCCAGATCAATTCGTTTCAATGCCACCAAGTATGGCGGGCAGCTTCGGTGCGATCTTTGATTTCTCAGCTTTCACCCCTGAGAAAATGTTCGACCTACTGTTCATCGTCCTTATCTTCCTGATTGTCGATTTCTTTGATGGCTTAAGTACGATTGTTGGTGTTGGTCGTGATGCGGGTATCATCGACAAAGACGGCAAGGTACCAAACGCGAAATCAGCTTTGGTTGCTGATGCGGGCGGTACGGTGATTGGTTCGATTCTAGGTACTACATCGATTACCGCTTTTTCTGAATCAGGTATTGCTTCTTCTCAAGGAGCGAAAACAGGTTTAGCGGCAGTCATGGTGGCTGGCCTATTCCTAGTGTCTCTATTCCTATACCCAATCTTCTCTATCTTCTCAGCGGCAATGGTCGCGCCTGCGATGGTTGTGGTAGGCATCTACATGGTGGGTCGTCTTGG
This sequence comes from Vibrio tasmaniensis, assembly GCF_024347635.1. Taxonomy (NCBI): domain Bacteria; kingdom Pseudomonadati; phylum Pseudomonadota; class Gammaproteobacteria; order Vibrionales; family Vibrionaceae; genus Vibrio; species Vibrio tasmaniensis. Next base: position 3,042,878 of record NZ_AP025510.1, on the reverse strand, counting down.
TCAGATTAACTGGGAAAAGAAAGAGTCACGCATTGCGGCTTTCTTCACCATCATGTTCACCGTTTTAAGCTTCTCACCTGCAAACGGCATGGCGATGGGCTTCATCAGCTACGCATTTACTATGGTTGTGGCAGGTAAGCGCAAAGAAGTTCACCCTCTTATCTACGGCCTGTGTGTGGTGTTCTTAACTTATCTGATTCTGCTATAAGCTTGATAGCGAAGTAACGTTTGTTAATTAGCAGTCGTTAATTAAAAGATAAATAGATGGCTCTGCAGTGAATGTGGGGCCATTTTTGTATCTGTTGCTTGTTTAGCTCACGTTTAATTGATGGTGTTATCCTAAACTTGACAGTACGCGACTTATATTGATGCATGCTATTGTAGAGACTGGATTAATTATTTGTTGAAGAGTGACTATGCCTTCTAACTTACCTAAATCTTTTAGTAAGCCGTTTTTGAAAGTATTCCACATTATGGAAGCGGTATTGCTGGTGGCGATCACGCTCGCGACCTTGTTTGCGATGGTCGAAGAGTTCATGCATGTCTTCGCTGAACGCCGAGTACAACTAACCGATATTCTACTGATGTTTATCTATTTAGAAGTGTTGGCGATGGTTCAGCAGTTTGTGATGAACGGTAAGATCCCAGTGCGATACCCGATCTACATCGCGATGATGGCGATTGCTCGTTACATCACTTTGGGCATGAAAGAACTCGATGCGGTATTGATCGTTTGGTTATCTTTAGCGGCATTTATTTTAGCGGCTGCAACACTTTTGATTCGAGTAGGGCATCACTACTGGCCATATGTGGATCTTCGAACCAAGCAGCCGGATGAGTAATTTTTTAAGATCAGAGCGTTGTAAATGAAGTTCAGCGATGTTGTAGAGCTGAATAGAAGTTGATTGAACAAAAAATAGTCATTTTTTTCAAATAACGCTTTACAACCTGGTCAGGATCACCAAGAATGTGCTTGCTCTGTTTTCAGGGTTATTAAATGAAACATCCAGTTGTAAAGTAAAACCCTTAGTATTGCTTCATTGTTATTCTCAGTGTTTCCCTTGGCTTCATAGATACATTAAATAATTCAAGCTTTCAGCGCATCGCACTTTTGGCGATTAATTTTTTATTTTTATATAAGGGACACATCATGTCTAACAAAACAAACGGCGTAGTAAAATGGTTTAACGAAGAGAAAGGCTTCGGTTTCCTAACTCAAGACAACGGCGGCGCTGACGTATTCGTACACTTCCGTGCAATCGCTTCTGAAGGTTTCAAGACTCTTAAAGAAGGCCAACAAGTGTCTTTCGAAGTAGAGCAAGGCCAAAAAGGTCTTCAAGCTGCAAACGTTGTAGCTCTATAAGATTTTAAGTCGGCGCAGGTTGCAATAGCAACTTGCGTCACTTTCTCTCTCAAACCAGTTTTCCCCTCAGTTTTACCGTAACACTCTTCTCCACTTGCAATACCTCCTCAAAATATTAAAAATCTTTTTGTACATCTGCTCCGTTCTATCTATCGCTGTATCTATCTTTTGTGCTAAGTACATCTCCTGCGTAATAATCTGCTCACTTAGTCATCCTGATTGTCATTACTGTACCCATAAAAAAAGGTTCATCGCGGATTAGCGGGAATTGAAAACAAAAACGGTAGTAAGTGATATGGTTTAGTCGCCAAACAAAAATCATACACAAACTACCGTTTCCATGCAGAATCATACTTTCCTATCTTCATTCTGGGAAGGCTTTCAAATAGTAAAGTCTCACCAGACAGCAACACTTATTACCCTTACTCTTAAACCTAACTCTGAGGCTAAGTGCCTTTGTGGTCTTGAAGCCGAAGCTATCCACGAGTATCAATGGCGTCATGTGAAAGAGGCCATGTTGCTCGGGGTTCCTGTTGAACTTTCTGTTCAAACACGAAGAATTAAGTGTCGTGACTGCGGCATAAAAACAGAGTCTCTACCTTGGTTGGAGCCTTATGCTCGTATAACGAAGCGCCTAAAAAGCTATATAGAGCAGCTACTACCTCTTCTTCCCATTAAGCATATCTCCCAGTTAACGAACGTTCATTGGCATACCATTAAAGAGATAGATAAACGCCGACTTAGAGAAGTGGTACCGCCAGTGAAATGGGAGGGACTAAGGCAACTCGTCATGGACGAGTTCGCCATCTTTAAAGGACATCGATATGCCACAGTCATCGCTGACGCTAAGACTCACCAAGTCATTTGGGTAGGGTTAGGCCGTAGCCGCAAGGACATACGACCGTTCTTCGAGCAGTTAGGCAAGCATGGCAACAATATCGAGGCGGTCGCGATGGACATGAATACGGCTTTTGACCTTGAAGTTCAAGCGCACTGTCCGAATGCAAAAATCGTTTACGATTTGTTCCATGTTGTCGCTAAGTTCGGTCGAGAGGTGATGGATAGAGTCAGAGTCGACCAAGCCAACAAACTCAAGCAAGATAAAAAAGCGAGGCAATGGGTCAAGCGCTCACGCTGGGTACTGTTGAAAAACAGAGGTAACTTAAATGCACGACAAGATAGCTATCTGACTGAAATATTGAATATCAATAAGGACTTGATGACCACTTATATACTCGGAGCCCAACTCAAAGAGCTTTGGTATTGTGAGTCAGAAAGGCACGCTAAGGGGCTCTGGGATGCGTGGTATGAACAGGTACAAGAGAGTGGAATTAAGCCATTGAAAGAGTTCGCACGAAAACTGAGCTCCTATCTTCACGGTATTATCGCATCGGCAAGTTATCCATTAAACACCTGCACACTTGAAGGGATAAACAACAAGATAAAGTTAATCAAGCGAATGGGGTATGGATATCGAGATACAGACTACTTCTTCTTAAAGATAAAAGCGGCTTTCCCCGGAAAGCCGCGATGAACCAAAAAAAAGCCCCTAAAACTAGGAGCTTATCTTGTTCTAATTAACACAGTTAGTTAATCAACACTGATTCAGCTAATGGCTATCCACAGTGTGTTACTGACAAACTGTTATTCAATGTTCTGGATCTGCTCACGCATCTGTTCGATAAGAACCTTAAGCTCTACGCCCGATGCTGTGATGTCTGTACTGATAGACTTAGATGCTAGCGTGTTTGACTCACGGTTGAACTCTTGCATCATGAAGTCAAGCTTACGGCCACAAGCGCCACCTTTCTTCAGTACTACATTTGCTTCTTTCACGTGAGAGTCTAGACGGTCTAGCTCTTCTGCTACGTCTGACTTTTGAGCCAGTAGGATCAGCTCTTGCTCAACACGAGAACCTTCAAGCTCAATTTTCGCATCTTCAAATTTGGTAAGAAGACGCTCACGTTGCCATTCTAGGATCTCAGGCATGCGTGCACGAACTTTAACGACTTCTTCAGTGATAGCATCTAAGCGCTGAACGATGAGCGCTTTCATGTTCTCGCCTTCACGAGCGCGAGCATCAATGAATTCTGCGATGGCATCGTTGAATGCTTCAAGTAGGTCTTTGTTGATGGCATCCATATCTTGCTCTGGCGTTTCCATCACGCCAGGCCAGTTCATGATTTGGAATGGGTTCAAACGGCTGTCTTCACCTGTCATGGTCATTACTTGGTTAGCAGCATTGATTACTTGCTGAGCTAAACCTTCGTTAATGCTTAGCTCACCTTTCGCTGCTGGGTTTGCTTCAAAACGTAGGTTACATTCAACCTTACCGCGAGCTAGACGCTTACGGAAACGCTCACGTAGGATCGGCTCTAAACCACGGAACTGTTCAGGCATACGGAAGTAAGTTTCAAGGTAGCGTTGGTTTACACTACGGATTTCCCATACTGCTGTGCCCCAATCGCCTTTTACTTCTTTGCGCGCGTACGCGGTCATACTATAAATCATCGAATTTTCCTGTCTTTTATCATTCTGAAAATAACGCGCACGCATAGTATCACGATATGGGGTGCTCCCGAAGCTTGTCGCTTTTCCGCGATAAATAGCCTTTCACGGTAAGTACCTTTGAGTCGTAAATCTCTTTAAGTCGTAAGTCGCTTTGAATGGTAAATAGATTTGAAAGATAAACTGCTATATAATCTTGCCCCAATCAAAACTGTCTCACCCCTTTCTTAGGTGATGCACTCTTTCGATAGTAAATCACTTCAGACTGTTAATAAGGTAGATACCAATGCGTCCAAATGACCGCGCTGTAGATCAAATTCGTCCAATTAAAATTACTCGTAACTACACAGCTTATGCTGAAGGTTCTGTATTAGTTGAGTTCGGCAACACTAAAGTTCTATGTAATGCGACGGTAGAAGAAAACGTACCGCGTTGGTTAAAAGGCCAAGGAAAGGGTTGGGTAACCGCTGAATACGGTATGCTGCCACGTGCAACGCACACTCGTAACCGTCGTGAAGCGGCGAGCGGTAAGCAAGGTGGTCGTACGATGGAAATCCAACGTCTGATCGCTCGTAGCCTACGTGCTGTTGTTGACCTGAAAGTAATGGGTGAAATCATGATCACTGTCGATTGTGATGTTATCCAAGCAGACGGCGGTACTCGTACTGCTTCTATCTCAGGTGCAAGCGTAGCAATGGCAGACGCTATCAACAGCCTACTAGCAAGCGGTAAACTGAAAAAGAACCCAATGAAAGGCCACGTAGCGGCAGTTTCAGTGGGCATCGTTGGTGCACAAGCACTGTGTGACCTTGAGTACGTTGAAGACTCAGCAGCCGATACCGACATGAACGTTGTAATGACGGAAGACGGTAAGATGATTGAGATTCAAGGCACCGCAGAAGGCGAACCGTTCAGCCACGAAGAGCTGATGCAGCTTTTAGCCCTGGCGAATAAGGGCATTACCGATATCGTCGAAGCGCAGAAAGCTGCGTTGGCCGAATAGTTTTTAGATAGCTCCCAAATGGGGGCTATTTTTTTATTTTCGTCATAGATAACTCTACACCTGTGTTAGCTACAATTTTTCACCCTAATCACATAGGTTCCCTATGCTCATAGGGCTGAAAAACTTTGCTGCCTTGTTGTAGAGCTATCTATTTAGAAAATACATCATCGTTAGCTTCCGAAGTGATCGGAAGTTAGGAATTGGAAAGTAAATTAATTTAGAGGATGAGCATGAAAGCATATCAACGTGAATTTATTGAATTTGCACTAGAGAAAGAAGTACTTAAGTTTGGTGAGTTTACTTTAAAGTCTGGCCGTAAGAGCCCTTACTTCTTCAATGCTGGATTGTTTAATACAGGTCGCGACCTAGCGCGTTTAGGTCGCTTCTACGCAGCAGCATTGGCTGATTCAGGTATTGAGTTCGATGTACTATTTGGCCCTGCATACAAAGGTATCCCAATCGCAACAACAACAGCGGTTGCACTTGCTGATCACCACGATGTGGACACGCCTTACTGCTTCAACCGTAAAGAAGCAAAGAACCACGGTGAAGGTGGCAACCTAGTCGGTAGCGAACTTGAAGGTCGCATCATGCTAGTGGATGACGTGATCACTGCTGGTACTGCGATCCGTGAGTCGATGGAAATCATCCAAGCAAACGGTGCTGACTTAGCGGGTGTTCTAGTTGCGATTGACCGTCAAGAGAAGGGCAAAGGTGAGTTGTCTGCGATTCAAGAAGTAGAGCGTGACTTCGGTTGTGCAATTATCTCAATCGTTAGCCTGACTGATCTGGTGACTTTCCTTGAAGAGAAAGGCACCGACGCAGCACATCTTGAATCTGTAAAAGCGTACCGCGCTCAATACGGAATCTAATTCGTAAACTGAAGAAGTTGAACCTAATGGTTTAGTGCCTTAGGTTTAGAGCTTAAAAAAGAAAAATGCCCGAGAGATGAAACTCTTTCGGGCATTTTTTTACTTAAATCTTATTGGGCAGAATAAGGCTCGCTTATTTGTAACGAATGCCTTTTTCCGCTTCTGGATCTTCCATGGTCTTGAAGCGCTTGTGTAGCCACATCCATTGTTCTGGGGCTCTTAAGATAATCTTCTCAAGATAGCGGTTCATATACGCTGCTGCCGCTTTTTCATCTTTCTGCGGATAGTTATCTTCGATTGATTCGTCGGCCATGATTTCATATTTGCCGTCGGCATTTCTAAAGCCAGAACCAATAACGACCGCGCATCGACTGGTGTAAGCCAAAATGCTGGTTCCAGTGGTGGTGCTTGCATCCTCTACTGCAAAGAAAGGTACGAATACAGATTTATTGCGACCGTAGTCATGATCAGGGAGATAGAATAGGCGATCTCCGTTACGCAGAACTCGTATCATCTTTTTCACATCTTTACGATCAATAGTCAGATTGCCATTGTGGGTTCGGCCCCAAAACTGAATAAGGTTATATACAGCGTTGTTGTGTGGGCGATACACGCCATATCCATGCTGTCCGAGTACGGCAAAAGCGCGAGCGGTAATTTCAAGATTGAGAGCGTGCACACAACAAAGTAGAACGCCTTTACCGTTTTTGCTATGCGATCTCATTACTGCAGTATCTTTATCAACCAGCAACATCTTAAATCGCCAAGTTGGCCAAAACCAAGTAATGCCGGTTTCAATCAACGCTAATCCAGTATTTTTGAAGTTTTCTTTGACTAGTTGGTCTATTTCTTCTTTGGGCTTTTCAGGAAAGGCCAGCTCCATATTACGAGTTGCAATATCAACCCGTTTTTTACCAAAACGCACGCCTAGTAAGCCAAGTCGCTGCCCTAAGGAGAGCAACACACGGTAAGGTAGCAGGTTAACAATTAGAGCCAACAACCCAAAGCCTAGCCATACGGGCCAGTATTTAGGGTGAAGCAGTAAGAGTGAAAATTCAGGCTTATCATATGTGGTTTTGTTCATATATTTGGCTTAATGCTGATTACTATTCGATTTGTGCACTCAGAAGTGCCCAATACTCTTCAAAGTTCGCTGTCGGTTGATATTTGAAGTCCGAGCGAACAAATCGATTTAAACTTCCTTCAACCTGACCTAACAATTGAGCCGCTAAGATTTTTTCATCAACTGGGAATGACTTCCCTTCACGAAGCTTTCTTTCTCGTAGAATTTGACGAAGTTGTGTCTCAATACGTTCGAAAAGCTGATTGATGCGATCGCGTAGGCGTTCATTTTCAAACATTAGAGCATGACCAGACAAAATTCGAGTCAGGCCTGGGTTACGTTCTGAGAAAACCAAGATAAGTTGTAGCACTAGGCGTATGCGCTCTAGTGTGTCTTTCTCTTCATCTAGAATACGGTTGATTCGAGACATCAACGCTTCTTCAATGAACTCGATCAAGCCTTCAAACATGCGAGCTTTGCTTGGGAAGTGGCGGTATAACGCAGCTTCAGAAACACCAACTTGCTTGGCCAACTTTACCGTTGTGATACGAGAAGCACCTTCGGTCGATTCCAACATTTGTGCTAGAGCTTGCAGGATTTCTTCACGACGGTTTGATTTTCGAGTACCGGCCATCTATTTACTTCCTTTCCTAAAGATGAGGATTGAGTGAAGAAGGATTATAAACACCATTCAATTCTGTTCCTAGTTTTGTAAGACCTAGGTCAACAGAATCGAGAGGTGTCAGCATATTGTCAGAGTAAAATTGTTTATTTATGCATCAATAAGCTGTTGGATCTGATTAAGGATCTGGAAACCAAGAGAGTCTTTGCTATCTAGAGGTAGAGATTTATCGCCACCTTTCCAATAAAGGTGCAACTCATTACTACTACTATTAAAGCCTTGGCCTTCGACAGAGACATCGTTAGCACAAATCATATCGAGGTTCTTTCTTTCCAATTTTCCGCGCGCATACTTCTCGACATCTTGAGTTTCTGCTGCGAAGCCGACAGTAAATGGACGATCTTCAGTCATTGAGGCAACGGAAGCCACAATGTCTGGGTTCTTAACCATTTGAATGGTCATGTCATCTTTACTATCGACTTTTTTAAGCTTCTGGTCTGCAATGGTCTCTGGGCGGTAATCGGCAACCGCAGCGCAGCTGATGAAAATATCATGCTGAGCAGCATTGGCATTCACGGCATCAAACATCTGTTGTGCGCTGTCTACATCAATGCGATTAACCTGATTTGGTGTCGCGAGTGATACAGGGCCACTAATTAGAGTTACCGTAGCACCTTGTTTCGCGGCCGCTTCAGCCAGTGCATAGCCCATCTTGCCCGAGCTGTGGTTAGTAATGTAACGCACAGGGTCGATCGCTTCGCGAGTTGGACCCGCAGTAATTAACACCGAACGGCCAGTCAGAGGTTTAGGTTGGAAGAAGTCTTCACAACGATGGACCAGTTGCATTGGCTCTAACATACGCCCCATACCAACATCGCCACAGGCCTGTTCACCAGCTGCCGGACCCCAGATTTCACATCCACGACGTTTTAGCGTTGCGATGTTCTCTTGAGTTGCAGGGTGGCTGTACATTTGTTGGTTCATTGCTGGGGATACCGCGACTGGCGCATCGGTTGCTAAAACCAAAGTGGTCAGTAGGTCGTTACCCATGCCTGCGGTCATGCGCGCAATAAGGTCTGCGGTTGCGGGTGCTAATAAGACTAGGTCAGCCCATTTCGCCAGTTCGATGTGTCCCATGGAAGCTTCAGCAGCAGGATCAAGTAAACTATCAGACACTGGCCTTCCAGAGACAGCTTGCATGGTGAGAGGAGTAATGAACTCCTTAGCCGCATTAGTCATGACGACTTGTACCTGCGCACCACGTTCGATTAAGCGTCGAGTCAGTTCGGCACATTTATAAGCTGCGATACCACCACTAATGCCAAGTAGGATTTTTTTTCCAGCTAGGCCTTGTTGGTCAGCGTTATCCAGTTGATTAACCAATGTTTGCATGATTCTGTTCCTTAATTTCTCTGGGACTAACGATATCAGAACAAAGGATTAGTGCCTAGAAGCAGAATTGGAACAGGTTTGACACTCATCAAGTTGATGTTATCAAACTTATCAATTACACGGTTTTGCTAGGCATTAGTCTTCTTTATAACGCTATGGAAGCTCTCCGTAGGCAAACGGATTAGGCTGATGGATCGTATTCATCACCCTAGATAGCCTTTATATGCCTATAAGTAAAATGCCTGTTGAGTCGATGCCAAGAGAAAAGTTACTGAGTAGAGGCCCTGACTCCTTAAGTGACGCGGAGTTGTTAGCGATATTTCTTCGAACGGGCACACAAGGAATGAATGTTTTAGAGTTATCGGATAAGTTGATCAAAGATTTTGGTTCGCTTCGCCATCTTTTTTCTGCAACGGAGGCCGAGTTTTGTGCTCATAAAGGGATGGGGCAGGCGAAATATGTCCAGTTACAGGCCGTTTTAGAGATGACGCAACGTTATTTGGCCGAAACTTTATCTCGAGGCGATGCACTCACTAGCCCAAGCCATACCAAGTTGTATCTTTCGAGTATATTGCGCGATCGCCAGCGAGAAGCCTTCTATATATTGTTCCTAGATAACCAAAACAGAGTAATAAAGGATGAAGTGATGTTTGAAGGAACCATCGATGCAGCGTCTGTTTACCCGAGAGAAGTGGTTAAACGGGCACTTCATCATAATGCAGCCGCTTTAATCTTAGCGCACAACCATCCTTCCGGTGTCGCAGAGCCAAGCCAAGCAGATAGGCGAATTACACGTAGATTAACCGACGCATTGGCACTAGTGGACATCCGAATTCTCGACCATTTTGTCGTTGGAGATGGCGAAGTTATCTCTTTTGCAGAGCGCGGATGGATTTGAATCACATTTTAGGTTGTTAGTTGCGTTAAATCTGCTATCATTCCGCCCACATTTTAGAACCTTAAATCAGCTCTGATTACTCAAATAGCTGCCCTGTTCAAAAAAAGATCACGAAATCCTTAAAAAGGATCTGTTCGGGTCTTGAGCAATGCATGTCAAGTTAGTATAATACGCGACCTTTGATAGCCTTGAATGGATTTTCCATTATGGTTTTTACCTCTATTTTCAGAATTGATAGAGAGGTTCGGCCACCAAGGTTGATATCGAGCTGAAACGATTTGGAGAGACATTCATGTCCCGAGTATGTCAAGTAACTGGTAAGCGTCCAGTAACGGGTAACAACCGTTCACACGCACGCAATGCTACCAAGCGTCGTTTTCTGCCGAACCTACAAACTCACCGTTTCTGGGTAGAGAGCGAAAAACGTTTTGTTAAACTACGTCTAACTGCTAAAGGCATGCGTATTATTGATAAGAAAGGCATCGATGCTGTTCTTGTTGATATCCGTGCACGTGGCGAAAACGTTTAAGAGGAATTAAGCAATGGCTAAAGGCATTCGTGAGAAAATCCGTCTAGTATCTTCTGCTGGAACTGGTCACTTCTACACAACTGACAAGAACAAGCGTAACATGCCAGGCAAATTTGAGATCAAAAAGTTTGATCCAGTAGTTCGCCAGCACGTTATGTACAAAGAAGCTAAAATCAAGTAATTGATAGCCCCTTTGTCTCTTCTTTTATAGAAGAATAAATTAAAAACCCAGCTTATAGCTGGGTTTTTTTATATCTAAAATTTAAGTAACTCAATTATTCTTGTTTGATATAGCGTCTGATAGATAGAAAACCGTACAACATAGAAAATATTGCCACTTTCACGATATACTGATTACTCAATAGGTTAGATGAGCAGAATCAGATGAGATATCGTGGACGCCGGTGGAACAACATACTCATGTTCAGTGTGATCGCTTTTATTGGCGTGTTAAACCTTCCAACTTTGATCAAAGCGTACCTTATCGAGCCTGAGCCGCAGGTTGATAGCCCTTATCCTTATCTCCTGAACCCAGCAGCAGAGCTCCAGGCATTGCACTTTGCCAAGTGGTCTGTCATTCAACAAGACAATCAATGGATTTACCAGCTTAAAGGTGAAAGCTTCCCTCAAACCATCAATGCACGAGAGCTGTCACAGAGGTGGCAGGAACTTGTGGGCACCGAAATTGACTCTCAAACCTATACCGACCTCTCACCACAATTGAATACCCCGCATACCATTGAGGTTTGGTATCAAGACCAAGAAGAGCCCCAGCGTATTACCTATTATCAATTGCCGGAGTTCTGGTTGTTAAAAAACTGGAATGATCAGTGGTTGGCGGTGTCTATTGAAGAGAGCTACCTGTTTCCAAGTTTTAGCTCGAAACCTTCATTTAAATCAGACAAGCTATCTATATCAGACAAACCATCTCTATCGGACGATTAACTATGCCTGAATTACCCGAAGTTGAAGTAAGCCGCATGGGGATCTCTCCTCATTTAGTTGGCGAGACGATTAAAACGCTTACCTTTCGTACCTCCAAGCTGCGCTGGGATATCCCACAAGAGCTTAAAAAGCTAGAAGGGCAGGTGATTCGCTCTATCTCACGCCGAGCTAAGTATTTATTGATAGAAACCGATACCGGAACAGCCATTGTTCACCTTGGGATGTCTGGCTCACTGCGCGTGTTAGACGCCGATTTCCCGCCAGCAAAACACGATCACGTGGATCTTAAGTTAACCAATGGCAAGATATTGCGTTACAACGATCCGCGTCGCTTTGGTGCGTGGTTATGGTCGGCGCCTGATGAGATACATACTGTATTACTTGGTTCTGGTCCTGAGCCACTAACTGACGACTTCAACGCAGATTACATTGCTGAGAAAGCAGAAAAGCGTAAGGTTGCCGTCAAACAGTTCATTATGGACAACAAAGTCGTGGTCGGTGTGGGTAATATCTACGCCAATGAAGCTCTGTTTTCTTCACGTATTAATCCTTTGCGCTCTGCAAGTAAGGTTACAAAACAAGAGTGGCTCTTGTTAACCAAAGAGATCAAGCAAGTACTCGCGACGGCTATCAGACAGGGTGGAACAACGCTAAAAGACTTTGCCCAAGCGGATGGAAAACCGGGATATTTTGCTCAAGAGCTGCAGGTTTATGGTAAGGCTGGTGAACAGTGTCCTAACTGTGAAGAGCTGATTCAGGAACTTAAAATAGGGCAAAGAAACACGTTTTATTGCTCTAGCTGTCAGGTATAGATGTGTCCTTCTCAATACAGAAGTTGATATCACTTGAAGCTGTGTCTAGGGCACTTTATCTGATAAAATTACGGGTATTATTGTGGAATTTGTCGTCTTCATTTCTAAAGGCAGAGTCTACCTCTAGAGCTTTGTTGATAATTCCTTACCTATGGCTGCTGACTTTGCCTTCGTTACATTACGCAAAAATAAAATATAAAGAGAAACTATGAAGATATTTTATTATCTAAAACATGCCTTGCTCTCTATCGCACCTCGTTTGTATTTTTCAAAACAGTTTGAAAAGCTGGAAAAGTCATATTCCGGTCAAGCTGACTATATAAAAACCAGAGTAAGTTATTATGTGAAAGGGCTCGTCGACTTTGATAAGGCTAGTCTAAGCTGCGAGATTAGTAATTATTCTCGAAAAGGCTACACATCTTATTTCTTTGATCTTAAAGAGTTTCTTCATTATTTTCCAAAGTATTTTCGTTTCAGTTACTACTTTGGTGATGAAACGCATATAGAGCCAGTTCCAACGTTATTTAAAGCTCGTCCGATTGATGGGAACAATAGTAACTCTGTACTATTTAAATTAGATAAGCGTCGTCATTTCCGATTCGTGGATGATAGCTTAAGTTTTTCTGATAAAAAAAATATGGCCGTATTTCGTGGTGCTGTGACTCAACCACACAGAATTCGTTTTATGGAAACTCTGTATGGTCATCCACTGATGAATGCAGGTCAATCGAATGTTTCAGAGCAGCACCCAGAGTGGCAACAGCCATTTATGACAGTCGAAGAGCAGCTTCAGTACAAATTTATTATTTGCCTTGAAGGGAACGATGTTGCATCAAACTTGAAATGGGCAATGTCTTCGAACTCACTTGTCGTTACTCCAAAAATGAAGTTTGAAACGTGGTTTATGGAAGGCACTCTGCAGCCAGGCATACATTATGTAGAGGTGAAGGATGACTGGTCGGATTTTGAGCAAAAAATTCAATACTATTTAGACAACCCTAAAGAGTCTGAACAGATGATCAAAAATGCGCATAAATACCTTGCTCCTTTCCAGGATGAACAACTAGAAAAATTGGTTTGCATTAAAACACTTCAAGAATATTTTAGACTATCTGGCCAAGCTACTCACGAACACGCTATTAACGAGCAAGACAAATGAAAATTCTGATTATTGGCCCGTCATGGGTTGGAGACATGGTAATGTCTCAAGGCTTATATATTGAGTTGCAAAGACAGTATCCTGACGCAAAAATTGATGTTTTAGCGCCAGCATGGTGTAAGCCTATTTTGGAAAGAATGCCACAAGTTAACCAAGCTCTTGAAATGCCACTAGGGCATGGGCAATTTGATCTGAAATCTCGTTATAGACTCGGAAAATCATTGAGGGAAGTACAGTACGATAAAGCGTACGTATTACCTAACTCCGCGAAATCAGCTTTAATTCCCCTGTTTGCACGCGTTCCTGAACGAGTTGGTTGGAAAGGTGAAATGCGTTTTGGTTTGCTTAATAACGTTAGAACCAATAAAAAAGCGTTTCAATACATGTTAGAGCGATATGTAGCGTTAGCGCACCCTAAAGCTGAAATGACGGGTAGTGGTTGTTTAGGTGAATTGTCATCATTACCTTTTCCAAGCCTACAAGTTGTTGACTCCAGCCAACAAGAAGCTATGGAGCAATTTGGTTTAAACAATCAAAGGCCTGTCCTTGGTTTATGTCCTGGAGCTGAGTTTGGCCCTGCGAAACGTTGGCCTGATAATCACTTTGCAACAGCAGCGACAGCGATGATAAAGCAAGGTTACCAAGTGTGGTTGTTTGGCTCGGCTAAAGATCGTGAAGTAACCCAAAAGATAATCGAACAAGTCCCTGTTAATATGCAGCAGCATTGCTTCAATTTAGCTGGAGATACGAGCTTAATTCAGGCTGTAGACTTGATCGGGGCTTGTCGTACTGTCGTTAGCAATGATTCTGGGCTGATGCATGTGGCCGCCGCGGTGGGCTGTAATGTCGTGGCTGTTTATGGCTCTAGTTCACCTAAATATACGCCTCCGCTAACCAACAAACTGGCAATCATCAATACTGATATTGAGTGCCGACCTTGCTTTGAACGAACTTGTCCCAAGCAGCATCTAAAGTGCCTAACTGAGTTAATGCCGAGTAGAGTCATTAGTGCTATTGAGCAGTTTGATGTTATTTCCCAAGGTAAAATATAAATAAGGTCGTTATATGAGCATCGTCGTTCGTTGGGCCTATACCGCGCTACTTTTCCTTATTAGCCCTATTCTGCTTTGGGGCCTATATCGCTCCAAAGCAAACAAACCGCCTTTTGGTCATCGCTGGAAAGAGCATTTCGGATTTACACCGCCTATTAAGAATAGACAATCGGGTGTGATTTGGATTCATGCCGTTTCAGTAGGGGAAGTGCTGGCGAGTAAGAAGTTAGTTGAACAACTGGCGATACAAAACCCAGATAAAAGAATACTGATCACTACAACAACGAGTACAGGCGCTGAACAGGTAGAAAAGATGAGCGGTTCGATTAGCCACCGTTATATGCCTATTGATTTCAGTTGGTGTGTTCAACGTTTTATCAACCGCATTCAGCCAGACAACATGCTCATTATTGAAACGGAATTATGGCCGAACACCATTAACACCGTTGCTAAAAATGATATTCCGATGATATTAGTCAATGGACGATTATCCGAAAAATCAGCCCGTAATTATCAAAAAATGAGTTCGTTAATTTATCCGACTATCTCTAAGTTAAGTTTAATATTGACGGTACACTCTGATGACAAATCTCGATTTGAGTTGCTAGGTGCGCCGAGCGAAAAAGTCATTGTCACTGGCTCAATTAAGTACGATGTGTCGATTGATAATAATATAATCGCACAAGGTGAACATCTTAAAAGTATTTTGGGACAGGATAGGCCGATTTTCGTCGCCGCGAGCACTCATGCGGGCGAAGATGAACAAATATTTAGAGCTTATCAACAAGCCAAAAGAGAACTGCCTAAATTACTCTTAGTGATAGTACCTCGTCATCCTGAACGGTTTGATTCAGTTGCAGAATTGGCCCAAAACCAAGGCTTAGTTTTGGTTCGTCGAACCGAAGTTGTTGACGAGTTACCACTCGATGTCGATGTCTACCTAGGAGATACGATGGGAGAGCTTATGGTTATGCTTTCTGCGAGTGATCTCGTCTTTATGGGAGGAAGCCTACTTGGAAAGAAAGTAGGCGGGCATAACTTCATCGAACCTGCATTACTTCAAAAATACTGCTTAACAGGGCCGAGCTACTTTAATTTTTCAGATTTAGCGAATCAATTGATCGAGTCAAGCGCACTGTCTGTTGTAGCCGATGAGAATGAGCTTGCTTTACAAATAATCAGTGCATTATCCAAGCCTAAAGAGTTAATTGAAAAAGGGCGAATAGGCTATGGTATAGTTCAACAGAATCAAGGTGCGTTACACAAAACACTCCAATTGATACATCATTCAGCCACCAATAATCAGTCAACCAATATTGAGACATCACCATGATCAAAACTTTTGTTATTCATGTAAGCAAAGGCTACGAAGAACGTAGAAAACATATAGATAAGCACCTGCCAGAAGTAGGCATCACTGATTACGAATATATGTTAGCTGGTGATATCGATGATCTATCTGATGACGTTAGAAATGGTTTCTTTGACGACTCACTGAGGCTCCCTGAGAAATCTTGTTTTTATAAGCACTACTTAGTGATGAAAAAAGTCGTAGAAGAACAAATTCCACAAGTATTAGTGTTAGAAGATGATGCTTTTTTAAATAGCGATTTTATTGAGCAACTAGAAGCTTTCCAAAGCGAGCTTGTTGGTGAAGAAAAGTATCTTGTCAATATTGAAGAGGCGTCGAGTTTAGTACCCACATCAGTAAGAGTACCAAATCAACATCTGTACTTGTGTAAAACGAACAAGCTTACTGGTGGTTTGCTTTACGACCTTAGTTTTGCTCGCGCAATGGTAGAGCATATGGAAAGCAATATAACCGACGCACCTATTGATGGTTATATTGGTAATGAACGAACGACATTAGAGTACAATATTTTTTGGACACACCCACCTTTGGTTCGACAGGGCAGCAAAACCGGTGCATTTGATAGCGAGTTGAGCGGTAGATCCTCAGGGCTTTATGCGACGATTAGAAGTTGGTTTAAAGAGGGATACCGAACTCATGTTCGAAGCCATGTCAGCAGCAAGCATAAAGCACTTTTTAAAAATATTACGAAGTACTAAATTATGAAATCAGAATTGGCTAGAAAACACTTAACATTTGTCATTTATGGCAATGATAGAACTTACTATCAAGGCGCAAGGTTTTGCATTTTGTCTTTTTTAGCCAATTGGGTTGAGGCAAATGGAACTAGGCCTGAAATCTCTGTTCTAGCGGAAGAGCCTGAGCACTTCGCTAATATGCCAATTAAAGTGTTTCCGATATCGCCGGCTCAAAAGGCTGAATGGAGTCTAGACAATACTTATCACTTTAGAATTAAGAACCGCGGCTTAAAATATCTTTGTGATAATTTAGAGTTGAATCCTGAAGATAAACTGCTTTTTCTCGATACAGATACGTACTTTAACGTGCCAACAAATGTTTACTTCGACTCTATATCGGATAAAAACGCGTTACTGTTTTGCTCTGAAGTGAACATCAATACTTTGCCAAGCACCAATGAATACGCACATATTAGAGATAGAGATATAAAGCTTATGGATGGCAGTGTCTACCGCACCAATCCAGACTCAGTTATGTGGGCGTCGGCAGTCATCGGTATCACCGGAAAACACACATCAGCGTTTGATCATGCCGATGTGTTGATTCAAGCGTTACGTCAAGAAGGGTGTGAGGCGCACACTTTAGAGCAGTTTGCGTTATCTGAAGCACTCTCTACACAGGTGAATATTGAACCCGCGAAAGCTTGGCTCAATCATTATTCAACGAGTGGACGAAAAGACTGGGCGAGAACGGTGTTGGAACAGTTCTTTGAAGAACATGGAGATAAACCATTTGAAGAGCAAATACGCTTAGCTAAAGAAGTGTCCTTCAAGCGCCCTCTTGCTGAAGTGATTCGAGGGCATATCTATAAAAAGAAAAAGAAACTTCGTAAGTTATTTGGTTTGAAAGAAGAATAAATCATAGTCTCTCAAGGGTACTCACTTTGTACCCTTGTTCAATTTGTGAAAAATCAAAGTGCTGAGCATCAATCCTTCCCAATCGAACTTCTTTTTCGAATGAGCGCTTAAGTCGCTTTAAATTACTCTCTTTCCAGTTATTACCTGTTTGCGTTACGCATTTATCGAAATCAATAATCCAAACCTTGTCTGCTTTATCAACGAGAATGTTATGGATATTGAGGTCGGTATGATTGACCCCGGCATCGTGCATTTTTCGAATTTGATGCCCAATATCGTTTAAATGGGTATCGGATAGTTTTTTGTTCGACAGTATCTTTACTAGGTCTTCGGCGTCGGAAATCTTTTCAATTAAGATATCGGCCTTGTAAACGACCCCTTCTTGCGAAACTTTCGCAGCAACGGGTGTCGGGACATTAACGTTATGTTTAGCGAGGAGCTCAAGTAATATTAGCTCTTGGTATGCTCGTGAGCTCTCTAACCCCGTAAATAAATAGCTGTCTCGAACGAGTTTTCCAAACAAACCGCCGCGATGATAATGTCGAAGAGCGAAATCGCTTTTTTCTCCCTTAACAAACCATGTTGTTCCTCTACCTTGAGCGTGCCCCAGTATTGCTTGATTCGCCTTCCAATAATCCACAGAAAAAGCCAATTCAACATCTTCGGTGAGTAACTTAGGGTTATACCAGTACGTTGTTTTATGGATTTGCTTTGTTGTAAACATGAATCACTGTCTCGTATTGGGGAGTTTATGGCATACTTGGTAGAACAGTATATCAAACGCCGAACAGATTAATGAACGATTCATGTAGTTACCAAAAAATATTAGTTGTTGCCACTCATTGCATTGGTGATAGTTTGTTGATCTCTGCTTTTACCCATAGTCTGAGAAAAGCGTTTCCGACCGCCATAATAGATGTGTTAGTTAATGCTAGAGGGGAGATGGTTTTTGGTACCAATCCAGACGTTGACTCTTTAGTTGAAATTCCGCCAAGAGCATCCGTTAAGGACTATTACCGGATTTTAAAAACGCATGGTCGATATGATTTAGTCGTCAATGAAATGCTTAATGATAGAACCGCTATCTATAGTTTTATCTTTGGTAAGAAAAGACTTGGTGCAATTGATGAATCGCTTTCTGGCGCCTGGGTTAAAAAGTTAATTTATACTCATTACATTAAAGAACAGCATCGCTTTGAGCATAAAATGAGTCGCGTTGCTCGTATGCTGGATACCATAGATGTTAATTGTATTGCACGGCTTGTGTCTCCCGAAGAGTTATTACCTTCAGCAGTTCAAAAGAGATTGCCATCAAACTACATTGTTGTACATGCGCCATCCTCCAACGAAATTAAGCAGTGGCCAGTCTCGTATTGGGTTGAAGTCATCAATCGTCTGATATCTTCAGGTTATAATATTGTATTATCTGGCGCTAAATTAGAACGAGACGAGACCATTGTTGAACAAATCATTAGCCAAGTTCCTGAATCGAATCAACTGGTCAGTGTTTTGGGGGAATTATCATTAGCTCAAACTTCGGTATTAATAAAACACAGTGATGGTTTTCTTGGACCTGATAGTGGCCCGGGTCACCTCGCATCAGGTTACTCTATCCCAATTGTATCTATTATTAGCGTGGCGCCAGCAAGCATGTGGTCACCTTGGCCATATGAAGAGCCAATTGATGTAACGAACAATTTATACAGCAATGGTGTTAGCTCCCAAAGAGTCGCCAATATTAGACTTGTGCAATCTGAACGTAACTGCGTCCCTTGCTATAAAAACAGATGTCAGATTAGCGATGATGTCTATTCGCCATGCCTTCAAGATATCAAGCCAGATAACGTTGTTTCTGCTGTTCTAGAAATGATGCCATTGGAATCGATCAATGAATAACGCTCTTTCTGCTCCAAAATCTATTTGTATTCTGCGTTTATCTGCCATTGGTGACGTTTGTCATGCCCTTTCTGTGGTGCAACTTATTCAAGCTACCTATCCAGAATGTCAGATCACCTGGGTGATGGGAAAAATCGAAGCTCAATTACTTGGTGATATACCTGGAATTCAAGTTGTCGTGTTTGATAAAAAACGCGGCCTAAAAGGAATGAAAGAAGTATGGGGATCCCTGCGTCCAACTCGGTTTGATTATTTACTGCATATGCAAGTTGCATTAAGAGCCAGCCTGTTAACGATCGGAGTAAAGGCAAAAGTAAAACTTGGTTTTAGTTGGACACGTGCCAAAGAGGGGCAGTGGCTCTTTACCAACCGCAAGCTACCAAAAACGGACGCATCTCATGTGTTGGATAATTTCTCTGAATTTGCTTACTTTTTGGGATGTCCCAAACAGGTGCCGACATGGGATCTTGCTTTGTCTGATGAAGATCAAAGACGATCGATCGAGCTTGCGCATGAGCCGTATATTGTTATTAGCCCTGCCGCGAGTAAAGATGAGAGAAACTGGTTAGTTGAGCGCTATGCCGCTGTCGCCGATCACGCTTATCAGTTAGGCTTCAAAGTAGTTTTTTGTGGTGCTCCAACGGATAGAGAGCGCAATTTAACCGACAATATCTCTCAGCACATGACATCACCTTGTATTAACTTAGTAGGCTCAACCTCGTTAAAGCAGCTTACCGCAGTGATTGGTAAATCCAGTGTTGTGATCGCTCCTGATTCAGGGCCTGCACACATTGCGACGACTCAAGGTGTCCCCGTGATTGGTTTGTATGCGCACAGTAACCCAATGCGAACAGGGCCTTACCATAGTTTAGACAGTGTGGTTTCTGTCTATGAACAGATTGCTGAAGAGCAACACGGTAAAGCGGTTGACGAGCTTCCATGGGGAACCCGAGTAAAAGGAAAAGATCTTATGGCTCTTATTTCTACAGAATCGGTGATTGAGCAGCTAGACCGTGTATTAGGCCGATTGAAAAACAAGAAAACATCCAGTGAATAAAGGAATGTCATGAAAATAGCAATATACCCAGGTACTTTTGATCCAGTGACTAACGGCCATTATGACTTAATTAAACGTGCCGCATGTATGTTTGAAAAACTTGTCATTGGTGTCGCAGAGAGCCCAAGTAAAGCCACCTTATTTAGCTTAGATGAGCGTGTGGCCTTATTGCGAGAAACTTGCCATGAATTACCTAATGTTTCCGTTGAAGGTTTTAGCGGTTTACTGGTTGATTTCGCGACCGAGCAAAACGCCTCAATTTTGGTGCGTGGCTTAAGAACGACAATGGATTTTGAGTATGAATTTGGTTTGACGACAATGTATCGTCGATTAAAACCAGAACTAGAGAGCCTGTTTTTGACACCTTCAGAAGAGTTTGCTTTTTTATCATCAACATTGGTTCGTGAAGTCGCTATTCATGGTGGAAAAATAGAGCAATTTGTTCCAGGGTGTGTTCATCAAGCTGTTGTCGCTAAAGTAAAAGCTTTTAAAAATTAAGTGATTATGAATATTTTAATGTATACAAGAGCCACGTTACCTGTGGTGAATTATGGTGGAACCGAACGAGTCATTTGGGACTTAGTTTATGCTTTGCATCTTGCCGGGCACCGAGTGACGCTGCTCGCTGGCAAAGGCACAAAGTGTGATTGGGCGAGAGTCATCGAGTATCAACCGAATGTACCACTGCAAAGTCAGCTTCCAAATGATATTGATGTTGTACATTTCCACTCTGATCTAGAGCCTATCTCTTATCCCTACATTTTAACGCAGCATGGTAATTCAGACGGCCCTATTGACCCTAATACCGTCTTTGTTTCATCTCAGCATGCAAAAAATCATGGTGCACAAGCTTATGTGTACAATGGCTTGAATTGGGATAACTACCAAAAGCCTAACTTTAACTTGAAACGAGAACGTTTCCATTTTCTTGGTAAAGCGGCGTGGCGAGTTAAAAATGTTCAAGGTGCCATTGATATTACCAAGAAAGCGGGTCAGCAGCTTGATGTCTTGGGCGGTCATCGATTGAACCTAAAAATGGGTTTCAGATTAACGTTAGATCGTCATGTTCGTTTTTTAGGGATGGTGGACGATACCACGAAATCTCAGATCATGACTCAGTCAAAAGGTCTGATATTCCCCGTGACTTGGCATGAACCGTTTGGCTTGGCGATTACAGAGAGTTTGTATTTTGGTTGTCCTGTGTTTGGTACACCCTATGGCTCACTGCCGGAATTAGTTTCTAGTGAGGTAGGCCTTTTATCGAGCTGTGAACAAGATCTCGTAGAAGGGATCTTAAATTCTGACACCTATGAATCTGCTCGTTGTAATGAATACGCGAGAGATCAATTCAATGCCAATGTCATGGCTGCAGCGTATGTTAGTTATTACGAGAAGGTAGTTGAAGGTAGTAAAGCCAATAGTGCATTAGGAAGTATTGTCGAGTCTTTTAAAAGGTTGCCTTATGAACGATAAATTGAAACCGAAACTGGTTTTTGTAGGCTATAAGCAACAGTATGAAAAACTAGAAATTGACGTCCTATCGTCTGATTATGAAAAGCATCATATTTTCCTAAGTAAGTGGCTAGTTAAATTAGTTTCCTTTTTATTTTTCTATAGTAAAAAACATTATCATGAGGCTTATGGAGCGATCATAAGACGAAAAATAAAGGCACTAAATGACTTCGATGTCATATTCACCACCGATTCTCTGAGAGATATAAAGTCGATATCAAAGATTGATGGGAGGAAGGTGATTGTTTTTAGAAATGTCACAGATGGAAGCCTGAACCATCACCTAAAAGGTTTTGAAACATATACTTTTGATGAAGGTGATGCAGAAAAGTATGACTTTAAGCATATTTACCTGCCTATGCCTCAACTAAAAATCATCGATGAGATAGAAAAATCATCTGATTACGATGTTTCTTTTGTCGGCGTGGATAAAGGAAGGAAAGAAAGAAAAGGTTCAGAAAATAAAAGGTGCATTAGATGGTTTTAAGTGCAATTTTATTGTTTTTGACAAGAAACCGTCTTATTCCTATGTTGAATACCTAATTGTGATGCTCAATACCAAATGTGTATTGGAAATGGTTCTTGATGGACAGACGTCTGATACAATGAGGGTGAAAGAAGCGCTATACGCAAGAAAGAAAGTAATCACTAATAATACGAGTCTTTATAACCACCCTTTATACTCAAAAGATAACTTTCTTATATTCGACTCTCTAAGTGAACTTGCCAGTCATATTGAAGGCTTTATTTCTAGCGATTTTGATGAATCAGTTTTGATTAAGCTTGAAGATTACACTGTTGATGGTTTTTATCACAAACTCCTATCTGGTAATGGCGAATAGACTCATTATGAAAAAAATCA
This sequence comes from Vibrio tasmaniensis, assembly GCF_024347635.1. Taxonomy (NCBI): domain Bacteria; kingdom Pseudomonadati; phylum Pseudomonadota; class Gammaproteobacteria; order Vibrionales; family Vibrionaceae; genus Vibrio; species Vibrio tasmaniensis. Next base: position 3,020,366 of record NZ_AP025510.1, on the reverse strand, counting down.
TACGCAAGATTAAGAAGCTAATATTCATTCGTGATCAAAAAAAACAGAAGAACTTCCTTTCTCGAAAATCAAACTTTACAGACACTCAATTTGAAGGCTGTAACTCTGTAGCAAGCGATTGTGATGTGAATGCTTCATATATTGGCTTCGGTACTTATATTGATACTCATTGTAATATGAACAATGTCAAAATAGGTCGTTTTTGCTCGATTGCTAATAATGTGAAAATTGTCCTAAATAACCACCCGGTTAATGATTACGTGTCGACTCACCCATGCTTTCATCGTGCCGATCATCGATTGATGCAAAAACAAGGGTTGGATTTTAACAAAGGTACTATTTACTCGCATACTAAGTATGTTGAGGAGCATTACCAAGTTGTTGTTGGATCCGATGTTTGGATTGGTGAAGACGTGAAAATATTCCCAGGAGTGGCTATCGGGCATGGTGCAGTGATTGCAACAGGTTCTATTGTGACCAAAGATGTAGAAGCATTCAGTATTGTGGGTGGTGTTCCAGCGAAAGAGATTAAGAAGCGCTTTACTGAAGACGAAAGGGAAGCTCTTTTAATGGAACAGTGGTGGGAATGGCCACTTGAAAAAATCAAAGAGCATCAAGGTGCCTTTATTAATATCAAAGATTTTAAGTTATTGATTAGTTAGAAACTTCTAACTAATCAATCGAGTCTATATGCCTACGTGTAGGTTTATACTCATATGTAGGTTAATACCCCACATATGGGTCTTGTCCATTCCTACGTGTTTTTAACAACTTTAAAATCCACATGTACTGCTCAGGTTTCGGATTAACAAAACCTTCAACGACTTCATTCATTGCCCTAGCGTCTTGATGTTCATCGCCGGATAATTCAATGGGTGCTTTGATTTCAATTTCGTATTTACCCGTCTCAATATTATAGCTGGCGAAGGTTGGAACGATCTTCGCTCGGCTTACTTTTGCTAGTTTTCCAAGTCCGGGCAAGGTTGCTTTTTCAGTCGCAAAGAAATCTGAGAATACACTTTGCTCTGGGCCATGGTCTTGATCTGGCAGGTAATATCCCAAGTAGCCATCTTTGACTGATTTGATAAAAGGCTTAATGCCGCCACTGCGATCATAAACTCGTCCGCCATACTGAACTCTTTGCTTGTGCATGAGCCAATCGGTCAGAGGGTTTTTCTGGCTATTTGCCATCGCAGAAACGGGTAAGCCTCTTGAAGCTAAAAGGATAGCCGGAATGTCGATGCACCAAGAGTGAGGTACGAGCAAAATAGCACTTTGATTGTCTTTTTGTAGCTGTTGTAAGTGTTCTAATCCAATGATTTCTGAGTGTTTTTCAAGCCAACGTTTACTGCGTAATGATATGGCAGGAAAACCAAGTAAAAAGGCGCCAGCAGTTGTTAGGCAATTGGTTAGAATGGTTTCACGCTCTTGAACAGACTTTTCTGGAAAACAAAGCGCGAGGTTTATACGTGCCTTTTGTACTGAGCCACGTTGCTTCTTCGCCATTTTTGTCGCCACGAATTTTGCTATGGCTACTCGAATCGAGTTTGGCAGCAAAGAAATGGGTAGACATAGGCATAGCCCGAGCCAAGTTCCCCAGTGTTTTGGTGATAAAAACGCACTGATGAATTTGGGGTTGTATGCTTTAGGATCGTAGTCGTCGCGTTGAGTTGTCACTGTAAACCTTTAACTGGCGATATATATTGAACAAGCTAACAGTATACCGTTAGCTTGTTTTCGGGAGAGTGTAATCTAGCGATTAACTGACTGCATGTACTCGCTGACGCCTTCAGCAACCGATTTAAATTGAACATCGCAACCGGCATTACGCAACTTAGTTAAATCAGCTTGAGTAAACTCTTGGTAAGCACCTTTCAAATGCTCAGGGAATGGGATAGTTTCAATCTCTCCCTTACCGTGATGTTTAATCACCGCTTTTGCGACTTCTTCAAATGATTCGGCATTACCTGTACCTAGGTTGAAGATACCTGATACGCCATTTTTTAAGAACCACAGGTTTACGGCCGCAACATCACCAACATACACAAAATCACGCTTGAAGGTTTCGCTTCCTGCGAATAATTTCGGGTTTGCACCAGCGTTCATTTGATTGTTTAGGTGGAAAGCGACAGAAGCCATGCTGCCTTTGTGCTGTTCACGTGGACCGTAGACATTGAAGTATCGAAACCCAGTGATTTGAGAAAGCGTTTCGTTGTGTGCGGTTGCATCTGCAGTTAAGCGACGCACATAGTTATCAAATTGCTGTTTTGAATAGCCGTATACGTTTAGCGCGCCTTCGTACTGCGGCTCTTCGATAAAGGTATCGGTTTCACCATAAGTGGCAGCAGAAGAAGCATACAAGAAGGGGATCTCGCGCTCGATACAGTAATGCAGTAACTCTTTAGAGTATTCATAGTTGTTGAGCATCATGTATTTGCCATCCCACTCGGTGGTCGCAGAACATGCACCTTCATGGAAAATAGCCTCAATATGACCGAAATCATCACCAGCCATAACTTGAGTTAGAAAGTCATCACGATCCATGTAATCGGTGATATCTAGGTCAACCAGGTTCTTAAATTTTTTGCCATCTTTTAAGTTGTCGACAACTAGAATATCGTTGTGGCCTGCTTCATTGAGCGCCTTAACAATATTGCTGCCAATCATGCCTGCACCACCAGTTACGATAATCATATTTCTTCCTACTTTTTTGAATACAAACTCACACGAGTATAGCAAGGAACAAACGAAGCGAGCTAGCGGAATAATTCTTTAATTCTAGTGTGATATGGTGATGTTAATTGAGATATTCTATCCATTTTCATCAGAGCTAATTCGACCAGATGTGAACAGGTCGATCTATCTGTTTAGTGGCGATATACTGAACCACTAAACGGATAGGGATACTAATGCTAATGAAAACACGTGACAAAATTGTTTACGCAGCTCTAGAGCTTTTTAATGAGCACGGCGAGCGTAGTATTACGACCAATCATATTGCTGAACACATCGAAATCAGCCCCGGAAACCTCTACTACCACTTCCGCAACAAACAAGAAATTGTACGTGATATCTTTACTCTCTACTCGACAGAGTTACTTGAAAGATTTACTCCGATTCAAGGGCAGCAAGAAAGCCTGACGCTACTAAAAAGCTACTTAGATTCCATCTTCACATTGATGTGGAAGTACCGATTCTTCTATGCGAACCTGCCTGAAATATTGTCTCGTGATGAAAAACTGCACCTTGATTACATGGCCGTTCAAGAAAAGCTGCAAACGAATCTTGTGGATATTATGAGAGCCTTTGTTGAGTTGAACTTGCTCAAAGCAACCGATACAGAAATGAAATCGATGGTGACTTCTCTTCACTTGATCGCATCGGGTTGGTTGGCCTATCAGTCTGCGATGTCTCCAAAAGCTCAAATTACAGAGCAAGTTGTGCATCAAGGAATGCTACAGATGATCGCAACAGTTAAACCGATTGCGACTACTCAAGGTTTTGAGCAGCTAACATTGCTAGAAGATGGTGTGAGAGCGCTGAACTCTAAGTAGGCTGCTCAAAAAAAAGATGTATTTTAAGTAGCTGCATCATTCCCTACAGCGAGAGCGAGGAACGAGCGTGATAGGGAATCTTTTTATGTCAGGGCTCGAAAGATGATTCACGGCAGTATGAGATAGAGATTCCAGATATTTCGTCCCTCAATTCTGGAATGACGAAGTTTTATAAGTGATGACTCCCGGGCTGAGGGGGTATATGTTTCTTTTCCTAGAGCCCACTCTTCATATCATACATCTAGGTTACTCGAATACTGAATCTGTTCTTACCTAACCAACCATCTTTTCGGGTTTTGAGCTTGGCTGTTTCTACGAATTTCGAAGTACAGCGATGGGCGGGTTTGACCACCTGTGTCACCTGCAAGCGCAATAGCCTCACCCGCTTTCACCTTGTCACCTTCTTTCTTTAAAAGCGCTTGGTTAAAGCCATAGAGTGTCATGTCGCCTTTACCGTGGTCCAGCAGTACCACTAAACCATAACCACGCAAATATTCGGCGAATACGACGGTTCCTGAGTAAACAGATTTTACCTGCTGACCGTATTTCGCTTTGATCACCATGCCTTTCCAATTTACTTGGCCAGTTTGGCGTGAGCCGTAGTTATGCAGAACTTTATCTTTGATTGGCCAAGGCAGTTTACCTCTACGTTTGGCTAAGCCGTCCATAGGGACAGCATTGCGTCTCTCTCGTGCGGCTTTTTCTGCTTTCGCTATTTCGGCTTTTAGGCGAGTTTCATTACGTTGAAGTTCGGCTAAGTAATTTTTGTCGCCAGAGATGTTTTTCTTAATACTGCCGACGGTCTTTTTACGCTGTGTTTGGGTCTGCGATAGTTTATTGCGCTTTGCTACCTGTTGATTTAACAGCGTTGCTATTTGTTCTTGCTCAAGTTGGCGTTGCTTATGGCTTTCTTCTAATTCAAGTTGAGTTTGTTCGATCGTTTTGATTGTTGCAGATCGCGCTTTGGCGAGGTGTTGGTAATAGTGACTAATGCGGTCCTCTTCAACGCCAGTATTTAAGATGTGAGAAGAGGCTTTGGCTCTGCTGGTCATGTAGTAAGTTTGAATCAGCTGCTCTAACTTATCGGTATGGGCTTTTTTCTGTGCTGTAAGCGCTTTAATCTTATTATCTAAGCTAGCAACATTAGCATTGGCGGTATTGAGTTGTTTTTTACTTGTTTTAATGGCTTTTTCAAGCAAGGAGATAGAGAGCTCTTGTTGCTTGAGGTTTGCCTGTAAATTGTCGAGCTTCTTCTGTTGTGAGGATAGTGTTTTTTGTTGACGAGATATCTCACTCGACACACCTTTCAGCTCCCCTTTCGATGCGGCAAGTGGCGATGCAGAAAAAAGAACAGCGCAAAGGCTGGCAGATATCAAAAGAACAGTGCTAATTACTTGGACTGGTTTCATCATTATCGTCATGTTGCTCTTATTAGTTTTCAGCATCTGCTCTTAAGTCTTTCGTATCTCGGCTCATCGAACCTAGAATCAGCTCTTATATTCCATCACCATGAATGAAATTTTGCGAGCGACCATTGAAGCCTTGGTCCATATCTAAAGATGGTTTATCTGTTTTCGGTTTTCCGACAATTTTTGCAGGAACGCCTGCGACTGTTGTATGAGGCGGTACGGCTTGTAGAACTACAGAACAAGAACCAATCTTCGCGCCTTCACCCACCTCAATGTTACCGAGTATTTTCGCACCAGCACCAATCATCACGCCTTCACGGATTTTAGGGTGACGATCGCCACCTTCTTTACCCGTACCACCCAACGTAACGTCTTGAAGGATTGACACATCATTTTCAACTACGGCAGTTTCGCCAATCACAATACCTGTCGCGTGGTCGAGCATGATAGCTTTACCGATACGAGCCGCTGGGTGAATATCAACTTGGCAAGCAACTGAAATTTGGTTTTGTAGGTAAGTAGCAAGTGCGATACGCCCTTGTTTCCACAACCAGTTAGCTACTCGGTAACCTTGCAGAGCGTGGTAGCCTTTCAGATAAAGTAGAGGCATCGAGTACATCTCGACCGCAGGATCTCGATTTACCGTCGCGCAGATATCACAAGCAGCAGCATCAATAATCGATTGATCTTGCTTAAATGCTTGCTCAACTACTTCACGGACTGCCATTGCTGGCATTGAAGCTGTCTTTAATTTGTTTGCTAGGATGTAGCTAAGGGCTGCGCCTAAACTTTCATGGTTGATAATAGTGGCATGATAAAAACTCGCAAGCATAGGTTCTTGCTCTGACTGCTGTCGAGCTTCCTTCACTATGCATTGCCAAACTTTTTGCTGTTCACAGTGTTTCATTTTTCCATCCATTCCTTTAAACCAGATACGCGTAGCGAGATGAGAGATATGAAGAGCTTAGAAAAGCCAATTAGCGTAAATGAGATTCCAGATACTTCATTCTTCAATGACGAGCATTATACTAACGTCATCTTCAAGAGTGAGGTACGAGCGAGTTGGAGAACTTTGTTCGGGTCATTTACTTTATGCTATTTGCATCTTGATTACCCGTACCTCTAACTCTCTTCGTATCTCGCTTACTCTAATTTCGTATCTGCTCTTACTATCTTTCTGACTTTTTGTCTCTAGCAAGCAGATCTTGTGCTGCTAGGTGTGCATCTTTCCCTTGATACAACACTTGATAAATCTGTTCAACAATGGGCATTTCAACGCCCATACGTTCTGATAGTAACCAAACTTCTTTGGTGTTGCGATAACCTTCCACTACTTGGCCAATTTCTTCTTGTGCTGTATCTACATCTTTACCTGCGCCAAGTGCCAAACCAAAGCGACGGTTACGTGATTGGTTATCAGTACAGGTTAGCACTAGGTCACCCAATCCAGCCATGCCCATGAAGGTTTCTGGTTGCGCACCAAGAGCTGCGCCTAGTCGACTCATCTCAGCTAGACCGCGAGTGATAAGTGCAGTACGTGCATTGGCACCAAAACCAATACCATCCGACATGCCAGCACCAATGGCGATAACGTTTTTAACCGCGCCACCAAGCTGCATGCCAATAAAATCTGAATTTGCGTACACACGGAACGTTTTGCCACAGTGAATCTTTTCTTGAAGTTGCTCAAGGAATTCTGCATCAGGGGAAGCCACAGAGATTGCCGTTGGCATACCCATCGCTAGCTCTTTGGCGAAGGTAGGTCCTGATAGAACTGCTAACGAGTACCCATCACCAAGCACATCGTGAGCGACATCTTTAAGTAGGCGGCCTGTTTCTGGCTCCAAGCCTTTTGTTGCCCAGCAGATACGAGAACAATCTGTTAAGTGAGGCTTAAGGCTATTTAAAACGATACCAAATACGTGGCTAGGGACGACAACAAGAAGATCACGACTTGCTGTTACTGCCTTCTCAAGATCCGACTCGATGATTAGGCTTTCTGGGAAGTCGATATTCGGTAGAAACTCATTATTTGCGCGCTCGGATTCGAGGCGAGCCATGTGAACAGGATCATGCCCCCACAGAACAACGTTTGCACCGTTACGCGCTAGAGAGATAGCTAAAGAGGTTCCGTAAGAACCTGCGCCAATTACTGTCATGGCGATCTCTTTGCCGTAAGCGTTTGTCGAGATTGTCGGGCGAATTGTTTCTGTCATGCTTCCACCTAAAAATAATGAGGGAAATCGAAGAGTTCTGGAAAAGCTTTCCACTAAAATCAGAGGAGCTTTCAATTTTAGTACAGTGTAAAGAAAAAATGCACATCGCAGAAGTTGCGATGTGCATTTAAAAGCTAACTAGCGCTTGAATCGTTAGAGTTAAGCTCTACTTTGAGACTTAAGCTTGTTCGCCTTCAGCTTGTTGAGCTTGGTTTTGTAGGTAGTTCATGAACAAAGCATCAAAGTTAACAGGTGCTAGGTTCAGTTGTGGGAACGTACCTTTAACCACTAGGCTAGAAATTGTTTCACGAGCGTATGGGAACAGGATGTTCGGGCAGAATGCACCTAGGCAATGAGCTAGTTGGCCAGCTTCCATTTCGCTTGCAGAGAAGATGCCGCCTTGTTGAACTTCACAAAGGAATGCAGTGTCTTCTGCGTTCTTAACTGTAACCGTTAGACGTAGGATTACTTCGTACACGCCTTCGCCAAGCTCACGGCTTTGAGTGTCTAGGTCCAGTTTTACATCTGGGTTCCACTCTTTTTGAAACATGTCTGGAGAGTTTGGCGCTTCGAAAGATACATCTTTTAGGAAGATACGTTGGATTGCGAAGTTCTGTTGTGCGTCTTGTTGTGCTGCTTCAGCCATTTTCTTGTCCTTAAAAATTTATAATTAGGTTTCGTTCGCCATCTCTGTTGAACAAAACCTTAAAGTCATATTCGTTTAGTTAGGTCAGCTTACCTTTAACTACTTTTTACCTTTCACCAAAGGTAGGTTAGCTTCGCTCCAAGCCACTAAGCCGCTTTTCAGCACACTTACATTTTCGAAACCTGCTTTAACCAGTAGGTTAGCGCTTTCTTGAGCAGTTTGACCTGTCTTGCATACTACGATGATTGGGTCTGCTTTGCGGCTTTCAAGGCTACCAAAGCTATTTGCTTTGATATCTGACGGCAAAATGTGAACTGCGTCAGTAATATGGCCCTTTTTGAACTCATCCTTAGTACGAATATCAACCACAACGCCATTTTCACGGTTAATCATGTGTGTGGTTTGCGCAGCAGTGATCTCTTTGTAAGCTGCGTTTGATGTCTTGATAACGTTCGCAATGATGGCAACAACCAAGCCGATCCATACGATGGCTAAAATCATATTCTCTTGAACAAATGGAACTAACTCTTGCATATCTTGAACTCTTATTCGTTATTGGGCGAAAAATTATAGGGTAGGAGTATAGCTATAAAGGGGGGGAGAATACAGAGGAAGCATATTGTTGTGTGTGAGTTAATGTATTAGCGGGGGGTATATACTTATTGTCTATGATTTATCCGTTTACTTGATTGAAGTTATTAATTATGATGCACAAACAGTTACTTAAGCTGAGTGACTGGTAGGGTCTATGTCATTAGTCTCTATTATAAACGTTTATATTATTGGAAATCATTATGAAAAAGATGGCTCTAGCCGCTGCATTAGCAGTTAGCTTCTCAGGTGCTGCATTTGCAGCTGAAACGACAGCAGCAGCGGGTACAGGTTCAGGTACTGGTACAGCAGCAGGCGCTGGCGCATCTGCTGCAGCAGCTGGCACAGCAACAACAGTTGCAGTAGCGACAGCAGCAGTAGCAGCAGCGGCAGCAGTAGCTGTTGCTTCTAACGAAAGCGGCGCAACGACTACAACAACAACTCGATAATTTTTGAGTAATACATGTTTTAGTTAACGTATGTTTAAAACCATTTTGTGTGAAAGCATAAAGTGGTTTTTTTTATATCAGATTTTCATATTGGACATCAGCAACAAGATTGCTAGGAAGCAGAACTCATCATGCTTAAACCTCTAATTATATCTCTTGCTCTTTTTCTTGTTGGTTGTTCTCAGCAGTTTCAAGACGTCAATTCCACTTTTGATGAAGCCTTTTTTGGAAGCTCCGATGTTGAGGTGTCGAAGGAATATATTCAAACCTTGCCTTATTCAAGTATTTATGCGGAAGTGAATGATCAAGGTAAGATCTTCATGGTCTTAGCTTTCGTCGGTGAAAACCCGCAAACGGGCGCAGAACAGTTAAAGTGGATGTCTTCAGACAAAGCGATGATCGTCACTGAAAATGGACGTATCGTACAAACCTTACTGCTTCCTTATGAAAACCTTTCTGGTTTGGCATTCCAACCATTAAATACCTTCTCGTCTGTAAACCGCTCGTCAGCCGATTATTCTTCTACGTTTGATGTGTCTGCCAACCCCGGTGCTCAAAAATGGCAAGCGGTTTACGACTGGCAACCTGATTATCGATTCGGCTATAAAGCGAACATCACCCGAACGTATGAGGGAAATGAAACGGTTGAAACTCCGTTAGCGTCTATCGATACCAAGAAGTTCCAAGAAAAAATTCAATTCCCAATGTTAGAACAAGAGATTACCAATGAATATTGGGTCGACAGCAAAGGCAAAGTGGTAAAAACCATACAGTATTTAGGCCCTGATATGACAAGGCTTGAGTTAACCGTCCTTAAGCATTATCAAAGCAATTAACGAACAGGGTAATGAACTAAAATGATGAATTATATGAATCATGTATCAAAAATGACTGGACGTCGGTTGCTAGGGGGAGGAGCTCTGTTGATGTTGAGTGCGCTGTTCTCTTTGTGCAATGTTAGCTACGCTTCTCCGATTAAGACAACGGTTGAACTTCCCCTTCAAGGTGTCACGCTTGAGTATAAAGCTGACGTTCGAATGCTGCAGGTGTTAGACGATGCGAATTCTAGCTTTAACGCGAACAGTGGTATTGGTTACTTCCCCCTTTCGGCTCAACTGTTTGATAAAGCTAATACTGAAGCTATCGAAGCCAAAAAGCGCAATGTACTGAATCAGCTTGAAGCCTTCGCGATAGAAGAGCCAGAAGCAAACTTAGTGCGCCAACAATTAACTTCTTTCCAATATCTCAATCGAGTTTTTATTGAGTTAGACCGTAATGCCGTTATCTCTCAATCAGATAAGAATCCACTGCTTGTTTCCAGCTCTAATCTAGAACAAAGCCTGAATCTAAAAAAAACATCGGCAACTCAAGCTCGAACTCAACGCTTCTCTCTGTACTTACCACAACGACCAACGTCAATTCAGTTGATGGGGGCAATGAAAGAGTCGGTAACAATGAATCTGATTGAGCATGGAACGTTGAATGATTATCTCGATGCATTTCCGAACGGCTTTATTGGTGAATCCGCAGATAAAAGCGTGGTGTATGTTGTTCAGCCAGATGGCGTGGTGCAAACCATTCAATTTGCGTACTGGAATGAACAGCCGGTTTATTTAGCGCCAGGTGCTATCGTATTTATGGCGTTCTACTCTCTGCCATCGGAATACTCAACGTTGAACCAAGATATTGTCGATTTGCTACGTCATAAGGTTGGCCTGTAATGCTGAAACAGAAATCATTCCCTCTATCGGCAGTGAGCACATCGGTTACCTGCGCCTTGTTAATGGCCAACAGTGGCTTTGTATTTGCTGATACGGTTCGTGGTGAAACAACCATTGGTTCCTCTTCGATTCGATCTGAAAAATCATCATTCGACGACACAGAATACAGAACGTCGCAAATGAACTTTGGTGGTGTCGGCTTAATGCAAATGCCGACAGGACGAATGGCACCAGAAGGCGAGTTCAACTTTAGTGCTTCGTTTAACAATGAATACCATTTTTACAACGTCAGTCTACAGGTGATGCCTTGGCTTGAAACCACCATTCGTTACACACAAGTACAAGATCTGCTTTATAGCGGAGGCGCGGACCAAGATTGTTCTCAAAACTCATTCAGTGGCTGTACCAAATACACAGATAAAGGCATCGACTTTAAACTGCGCTTAATCGAAGAAGGGTATTACTTACCGGAAGTGTCGGTAGGTGTGCGTGATTTTGGTGGTACCGGTTTATTTGATGGCGAGTTTGTCGCAGCCACTAAACGCTTTGGTCCTGTTGATTTTACTTTGGGTATGGCATGGGGATACATGGGTACCAGTGGCAACTTCACCAACCCACTGTGCAAAGCCAGTGACAAGTATTGCGCGCGCCCGTCTGATTTTAAAGGTAATGGTGGCAGTGTCGATTTTGATCGCTGGTTTAAAGGCGATGCAGCGATTTATGGTGGCTTTGAATACCAAACTCCGTATAAACCGTTAACTTTGAAGCTTGAATACGATGGCAATGATTATTCTCAAGACTTCCCTGTAGTACGTGGTGGTGTCGACATGACACAACACACGCCATGGAACGTGGGTGTCGTGTACCGTTTCACCGATTGGGGCTCGGCTAAAGTCAGCTATGAGCGAGGTGATACGCTAACCCTTGGTTTCGATCTCTCTACCAATTTTAATGAAATGTATTCCGTGTGGCGAGATACCGAAACAGCAGACTTGCGCCCGAGTAGTGTCGAGACGGTTGATGACATCGATATGGCGGCTCTTGCAAGCCAACTTGAAACGATCGCTGGTTATGAACAAGCGCAAATCTTGGTCGACGATAACAGCATTGTAGTCAAGGGCTCTCAGGTTAAATATCGAGACAGAGACATCGCCGTTGAACGCGGTGCGACCGTGATCGCGAACGCTGTGCCAAGTTACATTGATACTTACAAAATAATTGAAAACGATAAATCGTTAGAACTCACCGAAACAACGGTAAATGCACAAGCGTTCAAAGCGGCGGCGAACAACAATTATCTTAACGCTCAAACCAGTGATGCTTCACGCACTCACGAATTAGAACACAAGAAATCCGTTATCTATCATGATGGGCGTGAGCGATTCGATGTATCGATTTCACCAAACCTCGCTCAATCGTTCGGTTCGGCTGAAAACTTTTATTTATACAGTTTGGGTTTATACACCAATGCTTCGTTCTGGGCGTTAAACAATGTTGAACTGTCGGGTTCTCTGTACGTTAACTTAGTCGATAACTACGACAAGTTTAATTACGAAATCCCATCAGACGGCACTGACCAAACGCCAAGAGTAAGAACCTTGTTCCGCTCTTACGTTGACGATCCGGTTCGCTTAGATCGCTTGCAACTGACTTGGTTTGAAGATTACGGCAGAGGTATCTATACCCAAGCTTACGGTGGTTACCTAGAGAGCATGTTTGCGGGTGTGGGCGGTGAAGTTCTTTATCGACCATTCAACCAAAACTGGGCCATTGGCGCAAACATGACAGCAATCAGTCAGCGCGACCCAGAAAGCTGGTTTGGCACGTTTGATGAAGAGGTTCAAGTTAACCCAAGTAATAGCGGTCGAACGTACAAAGTGATCGACAAGGGCACGACTGGCTTTATTACCGGTTACTACACTCCACAATGGGATTTCTTGAGCGATACCCTGCTTAAAGTGGGCGTCGGTAAATTCCTTGCTGGTGATATAGGTGCTCGTGTCGACTTCTCTAAGCAGTTCAAGAGTGGTGTTATTGCCGGTGCGTTTGTCAGCTTAACCGACATGACAACTGAAGAGTACGGTGAAGGCAGCTATACCAAAGGCTTCTATGTATCGATTCCGTTTGATCTTGTTACCGTGAAACCAAGCTCAAGCCGCGCAGGCTTTACCTGGTTACCGATCACTCGTGATGGCGGTCAAATGTTGAATAAGCAATACAACTTGTTCGATCAAACTGATGCTCGCTCACCTTGGTTCCAAAGGCCAAGTAGTGTGAAATAAATAGAGTTTAAAAGAGGGGGAGAGCGGCAGGCAACATGCTTCCTAACTAACGACATTCGAGAAGTTAGGTGTTTTTTTGCTTAATCTTATGCAATTCGCTCTATAGTTTTACTTCAAACTCAGTCAATGAGGTTGATTATAAACATAATTAATGGATAATGCATGTGCGGCAAAGTGGGCATATGAAACTAAGCTACTTGGCGTAAGTTCTACAAGCTCCAACTCTGATTTATATCATTTAGTTAGGTTAAATTAACTCACGCAGTGTGATTTCGCGGAATATCAAGGGGCGGTAGCTTTCCTGAACCTTGAGTGTAAAAGCGATGGACCATCAGCTATCAAGCCTTTTGCTTTAATACCTGGAACATTGTGTTAGAGCTAAGATAGCTAAATTTTTATAGGATATCTTTTGGGATATCGCCCACATTTCGTTTCTATGAATTGGTCAACATGAAGATTAATAAAAATCGACTCCTATTAGGGCTTCTTCCTGCATTATTAGCAGGGTGTGCAACTCCAGGAACTCATCTTTCTACAAGCAACAAGAATTTAATTCAGCCTTCAGAGCAACAGCAAGAGTCGGACATTTCTGATGTGGTTAATCTTTATCCACTGACAGCTCAATCTGTATTGAGTTACCGAAGTGAGCTTTTATCCGTTTCACAAGCTAATCCGGCATTAGATGTTGATATCGCAAAGTATGAATACCAAGTGGGTGTCGGTGATATCTTGAATATCACCATTTGGGACCATCCGGAACTGACGATTCCAGCGGGCTCTTACCGCAGTAGTACCGAAGCGGGTAACTGGGTTCATGCTGACGGCACAATTTTCTACCCGTACATTGGTACAGTAGAAGTATCAGGAAAAACCGTTCGCGAAATTCGTTCTGATATATCGCTACGTTTGGCGAAATACATCGAAAGCCCTCAAGTTGATGTCAATGTTGCAGCCTTCCGCTCTAAAAAAACCTACATAACTGGAGAGGTTTCAACGCCAGGTCAGCAACCGATAACCAATATTCCGTTGACCTTATTAGATGCAGTGAACGGTTCCGGCGGTTTGTCTGAAGATGCTGATTGGCGTAATGTTTCATTAACCCGCAATGGCGTGGAAGAAAACCTTTCGCTTTACGGCTTGATGCAACGTGGTGACCTAACGCAAAATCGCTTACTGCAAGCTGGTGATATTGTTCATGTGCCTCGAAATGACAAGCAGAAAGTCTTTGTGATGGGTGAAGTTAAAGAACCTAAACTATTGAAAATTGATAGAGTGGGGATGAGTTTGACTGAAGCTCTCAGTAATGTTGGTGGAATAAATGAACTGACAGCTGACGCAACTGGTGTGTTTGTGATTCGTACTTCTGATGATAAATCAGAACGCATGGCAGATGTTTACCAACTCAATATAGAAGATGCCTCTGCATTGGTGATTGGTACAGAGTTTGATTTAAAACCTTACGATATTGTTTACGTCACGGCCGCACCAATCAGCCGCTGGAACCGTGTTGTCGGGCAGTTGCTACCAACCATTAGCGGATTTAATAATTTAACCGAAGGTGCATTGCGTATCCGTAATTGGCCTTAGGTTAAGGAAGAGTAGTCATCAGGTCACATTTACGTGTGGCCTGATTTTTTATGTTTGCAGATGATTCCAGTTTAACTGCTCGTTTAGTCCCTAAGTTCATTCAGCTTATAAGTCCATTACAATTGGAAGTCAGTTATGTTTGATAAAATTTTAGTCGTATGCGTGGGTAATATTTGTCGTTCTCCGACTGGAGAGCGAATTTTACAAAAATTGCTGCCTAACAAAGAGGTAGCTTCTGCCGGTATCGCTTCTGAACAAAGTCATTTAATTGGGAAACCAGCAGACAATACAGCAATTTTGATTGCCGCTGAAAATGGTGTAGATGTTGAAAACCATCAGTCTCAGCAAGTCACTCCACAGCTTTGCGCTCAGTATGACTTGATCTTGGTGATGGAGAAGGGGCATTTAGAAGCGCTCACTAAAATATCGCCAGAGGCTCGCGGTAAAACTATGTTATTTGGCCAATGGATTGTTCCGAAAGACATCCCTGATCCTTACCGTCAAAGTCGTGAGGCGTTTGAACATGCTTATAGACTAATTGATGAAGCAGCGCATGCTTGGGCAAAAAAACTGTAGATATATTTTACCGTATTTAAATGTCGTGCTCTAAACGTAAACGTGGTCAAGCCACCAACAGCATTAGTAAAAAGAGAAGTACGTGGAGCATAATATATCTTGAATAGCAATAATTTAGGAAGTAGTAATCTGATGACAACACAAACATCTCAGCAATCGCATACGGATAACTCTGATGAGATAGATTTAGGAAAACTGCTTGGTATCCTGCTGGACGCTAAATGGCTAATCATGCTAACCACATTCGCTTTTGCTGTGTTTGGTCTTGCGGTTGCCGTGCTTTCAACACCGATATATAAAGCCGATGCAATAATTCAAATTGAAAAAAAGAGCTCTGGCGGAATTTCATCGATGGTTGGAGATATGGGGGATTTATTCTCTCAAGAATCTTCAGCTACGACAGAAGTAGAGATCATCAAATCTCGTATGATCTTAGGTGAAACAGTTGATAAATTCAATCTTACTACTGTGACCTCTCCGACCTATGTCCCAATCGTCGGTAAGGGTTTTGCACGCGTAACCGGTGATATCAACCATATTGTGGTGAGCCGTTTTACGTTGCCAAGCTATGCGAGCGAATATGCTCACACGATTCAAATTGTAGATGCCGAGCAAGGTACTTACCAACTGGTACGTGACGATGAGCGCGTTATCTTAAAAGGCAAAATGGGTGAACTAGCCACCGCTGACGACTACAGCGTGTTTGTGGTTGGCTTTGAATCGCATAACGACTTTGAATTCTCGATTAGTCAACGTAGCCGACTAGAAGCAATTGAATGGCTGAAGAAATCTTTGTCTCTTTCTGAGCAAGGTAAGCAAACCGGTATTCTGAAGTTAAGCTTTGAAGGCGAAAACAAACAGCAAATTTCTGAGATACTTAACCACATTAGCCAGATCTATTTCTTACAGAATGTGAAGCGTAATTCAGCGGAAGCAGAGAAGAGTCTCTCTTTCTTAGAAAGCTACCTTCCGGGTATCAAATCTGAGTTAAACGGTTATGAAGATGTACTAAACAATTACCGCCAAAAGAACGAATCGATAGACTTGGGCTTAGAAGCACAGTCAACCCTAAAGGTCATGGTAGAGCTTGAAGCACAGTTGAATGAGCTGACTTTCAAGGAGAGCGACATCAGCCAACGCTTCACTAAAGATCACCCGGCTTATAAATCACTGCTTGATAAACGTGAAACCTTATTAGGTGAGCGAGCGCGTCTAAACAAGCAAGTGCAAAAACTACCCAAAACACAACGTGAAGTACTGCGTATGACACGTGATGTTGAAGTAAATCAACAAATTTACATCCAGCTTTTAAACAAGGTCCAAGAGCTAAGTATCATTAAAGCTGGTACGGTCGGTAACGTTCGTATCTTAGATGACGCTCAAGCGTATGCTCACGCTGTAAAACCTAAAAAGCCGCTGATTGTTGTATTAGCAACGCTACTGGGTGGGATGCTAAGTGTTGCGTTAGTGTTAGTGAAAGCAGCGTTCCATCGCGGTGTTGAAAGTCCAGACCAAATTGAAAAAATTGGCCTTCCAGTATATGCAGCCGTTCCCAAATCAGATTTACAAGTAGAGTTAACCAATCGCTTTAAGTTGAAGAAACAGAAAACTAAGGGTACTCAAGCACTACTTGCCGAATCCAACCCTGCCGATCTGTCCATCGAAGCACTACGCGGCCTGCGTACCAGTTTGCACTTTGCGATGCTAGAAGCTAAGAATAACATTCTGATGATTTCAGGTCCTGCGCCGGGTATCGGTAAGTCATTTATCTCAACCAATTTTGCCGCGGTTGCAGCAAAAACAGGCCAAAAGGTGCTGTTGATTGATGCGGATATGCGTAAAGGTTACCTACAACAAAGTTTTGGTTTTAAGTGGGACAACGGTCTTTCGGATTTGCTAAGTAGCAAGCAAGAATTTACTCAATTTATTAAGACTGTGCCAGTGGACAACTTAGATATTATTACTCGAGGCCAAGTGCCACCTAATCCATCTGAATTGTTAATGCATCCACGCTTTGCAGATTTAATGGAGTGGGCGTCAAAAGAGTATGACTTAGTGATTATAGATACCCCTCCGGTACTTGCGGTAACTGACCCTAGTATTGTTGGCGCTTTTGCTGGTACCACATTAATGGTGGCGCGTTTTGGTCTAAATACTATTAAAGAAATTGATGTTGCTCGTAACCGTTTCGAACAATCTGGTATTGAAGTGAAAGGCGTTATCTTCAACGCTATAGAGAAAAAAGCATCAAGCTCTTGTGGCTATGGATATTATAACTACGCATACTCTAATGATAACCCTCAAAGAAGCTAGCTCTAAATAGACTGACTTATGGGAATGGTCTCATCTGAAGCTTTAGAGTGTACGGGCAATGTTATGTGCTTAAATATAGTCACAAGACTTGACACAAATTGGCTTGACCGGTTTTAACAGATTGCAGGATTGCAGGATTGCAGGATTGCAGGATTGCAGGATTGCAGGATTGCAGGATTGCAGGATTGCAGGATTGCAGGATTGCAGGATTGCATACTTTTTCTGTTACTTTCAAGTTAATAAAAAGGAAGCATAATGGCATTAGCAGCGTTTAATGTGTTTGATTATGATGGGATTCGTGCGATCGAAAATAGAAAAATTTAACTTTACCTTCAATTTCCTGCATCAATAGTGAAATACTTTGGTGCAAGAAAGATCTAATCAATGCTCAATCGAGCAGCCGGTGAAAAGCGTTCAATTGTAATTTTTAACTTAGATCATTTTGATGATCTGGAACTGATGAAACAGTGTATTAAGTGTGGTGCGGTTCAGTTATGGATTTCTTTTTACACATAAGTATTGATGATATAGGTAATATAGGGAGCATGGTCGGAGGGCGTCGGATATTGATTGAGGGAAAGCTTGCTCAAGTTACTGGTGTTGAGGACGTCAAGGCTCAGAGCTAGCCTGAAGATGCCCCATAAGAACTAGCATCTTACCGTAAGCGTTTTCACGTTAGTCGGGCTAGTTGTTTCTGTCATGCTTCCACCTAAAAATAATGGGCAAATCAAAGAGTTTAGGAAAATCTTTCAATCTTAGTACAGTGTAAAGAAAAAATGCACATCGCAAAAGTTACGATGTGCATTTAAAACTAGCTATCTAGTAAAAGCTCGGCTTTAAGGATTAGCTAGACTTAAGTTCTATTTTGAAACTTAAGCCTGTTCGTCATCTCTGTCGAAAAAACCTTAAAGTCATATTCGTGTAATTAGACCAGTTACCTTTAACCAAAGATAGATTAACCTCTCTCGAAGCCACAATGCTATGTTCAGGCCGGGGGGAAGCTGCCGCGCATTCTTTGTAGGCTGTATTTGATTTCTTGATAACATTGCAATACTGGTAACAACCAAGTCGATCTATACGGTGGCTAAATCATATTATCTTGAGAAATGGAACTGACTCTTACATCCCCCTGTTTGAATTCGACACACAGCACTCATAAGGCATAGACTAAGTTTAAATATAATTAAAAAAAGTCTAAGCTAATATAGATCTTTAGTTGATTCATGCATTCAGTGTTAACTCATGTCACATTGACTACCCATGAAGCAATGTGACGTGAGTTAGATTCTTAGCTTTGTAAAGAGAAGTGGAATAGGATGGTTTCGAAAGGAGGAGCTAACCCGTTACTTGGTAGGAAGTTGAGTTTAACAACTTACGATATGCAGGTGAGCTCAGTATCGGTAACTTAAGCTGGTTTCATTGTTCAAAAACACGAACAGCCAGTTTTCAACTAAAATTACAATGAAAAACCTAAAGCAATATTCGTCAAAATGTTGGGTAACAATCGAAAATATTAGATAGAGTATATCCCTTCTATTTGCTACTATCTACTGTTTAATCACAATCTTCACTACAGCATATGTTGAACCTTTGCTTTTGGGAGCCAAACTCAAGGGCGGTAGCGTGTCTGAGTACACACGGTAGGTTAACATTAGCGAATCTAATGCTTATGCCAGATGCTTTGAGCTATTTTTGAAAGCAGAATGAAATTCAGGAGTGGCATTCGTGATAGGAAAATGAAGAATAATAGACTGAAAATTTTTACTAACAAAGCGTTGCAATGATGTGTGCTTAATGTTGGGCTTATCCTGAGGTGTATACTTTAACTATGAACGGAAAGAACTTTTGAATAAAATCTTACTAATTAAAGATAACCATCATGATCATGAATGTTTTTGTTATTTAACCTCAGAGTTTGAATTTTTTGTTTTAGAGGTAAATTAATGAAATTTAAATCAATATTCGCTGTGCGGATTTTAGGTCTTTTATTTTCCTTTCTTCTAAATATTTATGTAGCAAGAACATATCCAGGTTCTACTGTAGGGCAATATTTTTATTTGGTTCAAATTGTGACTTTAGTCTCGATAATAGCAAGGTTTGGAAGTGATACTAGTTTGTTGAAACTAGCCCATACGTTCAATTATAAGATTAAAAATGACGTTCTGTTTTTTTCAAGTAAAATATTTGTTTACATAGTATCTTTACATCTTTTTGTTTACTTCTTCTCATTAAGGATATTAGACTTCGATTTTTTTAATGGTTCAGGTTTTACAGTTAGTCAGTTCTTATATATAATAATACCATTTTCAATCACATGTTACTGTTCAGAGTATTTGAGAGGTGTTAATGAACATAATAAAGCTAATTTTTGTCAATTAATACTACCTCCTGCTTTACTGATAATTTTAATATCGAGCACATCAAGTTCATTGATTTACTCTTATACAGTGTCCGTTACTATGGCTTCACTTGTATCTGCTTTTTTTTATTTTAAAACAACTCCCAGCAAACCATCACTAAATAATAATATCTATTCTAGATATAAACAATCACTACCAACTTTTTTCTATATTAGTGTCTTGAATGTGGGTTTGAGTAGTATCGATATTATAGCTTTAGAAGCCTACTCCTCAAGTGAGTCCGTTGCAATTTATGGTGTCGCGATTCGATTGTCTGGACTTGCTGCAATGCTTTTGATAATTGTAAATGGTATTATAGGCCCAACTTTTTCTAAACTATATGAACAGAAAAAAATAAATGAGTTAGTTAAAAATTATCAAAAAATTAGTTTGTGTTTAATGATTGCAGCCTTACTAATGTTGATGTTATCAATATTTTTTGGTGAATGGTTTATTACCATTATATATGGAGAAAGCTATAGAAACTCGTATAGTATTTTCTGTATTCTTGTTTTAGCTCAAGCATTTGCATTAGCAACGGGACCTACTGCTTATTTGTTAATGATGACGGGATATGAAAATTATCATCGTAATATATTGATTGTATCTTTTTTTATTAATCT